>JBAVQZ010000416.1:0-1618 GCA_049694515.1 Paracoccaceae bacterium
GCTGCGGGGCACATGCGGGCTGCGATCCTGCGTGCCGCCCGATCCGGTCACGGCGCAGGTGATGAATACTTCGCGGTTCATGGTCAACGGCATTGGGTTCATCCTTTCGTGGCCGGGGGCGCTGCGCCCCGTGTTACTTGTGTCCTTCGGCTGCCCGGTCAGGCCTTGGGATCCGGGTTTTCCGTGTGGCCGTCGACGGCGATCACCTGCCCCGAGACGAGCCTTGCCCCGTCCGAGCCCAGGAACACCGCCATGTTGGCGATGTCCCGCGCCGCGACGAAACTTTTCATCGACGTGCCGCCGGCATAGCCCTCGTAGATCTTGTCGCGGGTCGTGCCTTTCAGCGCGGCCTCGCGCTGCAGCACGCCTTCCATGCGCGGCCCCTCGACCGCGCCGGGGCAGATGACATTGGCGCGGATGCCGAACGGGCCCAGCTCCATCGCCAGCGTCTTCATCAGCCCGTGCAGCGCCCATTTCGTCGCCGCATAGGGCGCGCGGTTCGGAAACCCGTAAAGCCCGGCGGTGGAGGAGGTGAACAGGACCGTTCCCGAGCGCTGTTCCTTCATCAGGGGCGCGGCATGTTTCGCGCAAAGGAACGCCCCCTCTAGATTGACCCCGACACAGGCCCGCCAGTCATCGAGCGCGACATCCTCGATCCGCGCGGTCGGACCGGCGATGCCGGCATTGTTGCACAGCACATCCAGACCGCCCCATTCGGACGCGAGGCGCCGGAAAAGCGCCGCGACCTCAGCCTCGTCGGTGACATCGACCCGGTCGCGCCGCCACTCGCCGGGACAGGACTCGAGCGATCCCGCATCGACATCCACGACCCAGACCCGCGCGCCGGCGTCCGCAAATGCCTCGGCCATCGCGCGGCCGATGCCGCTTGCCCCCGCCGTGATCAGAACCCGCTGCATTTCTCAGACTCCTTCAGCCACGTCGACAAGCACCGCGCCGATCCGCGCGCCGCTCTCGACCAGTTCATGCGCCCTGGCCGCCTCAATCAGCGGCACGCGGGCGGCAACCGGATGCGCCAGCGCCCCCGCCGACAGCCAGCCGGTTATATCGTCAATGGCCGCACGCCGGGCCGCTTTGGGAAGCTTGTAAACCAGCACGGTGCGGAGCGTCTGCCCCGCGAACATCATCGGATAGAAGGCAAGCACCGGTTCCGGCACCTTCATCGAGCCATAGCTCGCCACGATGCCGTTGTCCTTGAGCACCGCGCGCGTGACATCCAGGTTGCCGCCGAACTCGACCTCGACGATGCGATCGACCCCGCGCCCGGCCGTCGCGTCCATTATGGCGGCCGCCGTGTCGCCCTCTCGGTAATTGACCACCGCATCGGCCCCCATGGCCCGCGCATGATCGGCCTTCTCATGCGTGCTGACCGTCGCGACGACGCGCGCACCAGCGCGTTTCGCCATCTGAACGGCGTAGCCCCCCACGGTTCCGGCCCCGCCCGTAACAAGCACATCCAGCCCTTCGACCGGACCGTCCGCCAGAAGACACCGATGCGCCGTCTGCGCGGGGATGCCGAGGCAGGCGCCATCGGCGTAGCTCGCCGCCTCGGGCAGGGGCACCGCCTGTTCCGCCGGGAGCGTCACGAACTCGGCACAGG
>JBAVQZ010000417.1:0-6724 GCA_049694515.1 Paracoccaceae bacterium
AGCGTGACCTCGGCGGGGCGGGTGACGGGCACCTTTACACCGGGGATCGAGAGGCAGCCCTCCTCCAACGTCTGCACCGCATCCGAACCCGAAAGGATCTCGGGGTTTACCATGACACGCGGGACACGCCGCCCGGTGTCCTTCCAATTGGCATCCATGACGAAAAGGCGCTGCATCACGCCGACCTGCGTCGCCGCCAGCCCGCGGCCGGGGGCGGCATACATCGTCGCGATCATCTCTTCGGCCAGCGCGCGCAACGCGTCGTCAAAGGTTTCGACCGGCCGCGCGACCCGCCGCAGCGCCGGGTCCGGGTACCTGAGGATCGGGCGCCGCATCACGCCCGCGCCCGCTCGCGCTTCAGCTTCTGCATCTTGCGGGTGATCATCTGGCGCCGCAGCGGCTTGAGATAGTCGATGAACAGCTTGCCATTCAGATGGTCGATCTCATGCTGCACGCAGGTCGCCCAGAGCTCTGCGAAATGCTCCTCCTGTTCTTCGCCGTTCCGGTCGGTCCAGCGCACGCGCACCTCGGCGGGCCGCTCGACCTCGGCATATTGGTCGGGAATCGACAGGCAGCCCTCCTCATAGACGGCCACGTCATCCGAGGCCCAGGTGATCTCGGGATTGAACAAGGCCATGGGGCGGGGCGCGGCGCCCTCCTCCTTCACGCAATCCATCACCAGAAGTCGGGTCATCACGCCTACCTGCGGCGCGGCGAGGCCGATGCCGGGCGCGTCATACATTGTCTCCAGCATGTCATCGGCCAGCTTGCGCAGATCGTCGGTGATCTGCGTCACGGGTTCGGCCATCTTTTTCAGGCGCGGATCAGGGTGGATCAGGATCGGTCGTATGCTCATGAGGGATGGATTTAGGCGAAGGCGCGGCATTCCGCAACGCTTCTTGGGCCTTGCGCCCGCCGTTTCAGAGGCTAGCGTGGCGCCAAAAGGAGACGCACATGAATTTCGACGAGGTCATCGACCGGCACGGCACCCATTCCATGAAATGGGACATGATGGAAAGGCTTTACGGGGTCCCCGCGAAGGACGGCATTCCGATGTGGGTCGCCGACATGGATTTCCGCCCGCCGCAATGCGTCAGCGACGCGCTTCAGGGCATGGTCGATCACGGAGTCTATGGCTATTTCGGCGATGATACCGCCTATAAGGGCGCGATCCGGTGGTGGATGAAGGAACGGCACGGCTGGACCGTCGAGCGGGACTGGATCTTCACCACGCACGGGCTGGTCAACGGCACCGCGATGTGCGTGGACGCCTTCACCGAGCGTGGCGACGAGGTCGTGCTGTTCACCCCCGTCTATCACGCCTTCGCCCGGGTCATCAAAGCCGCCGGCCGCGACGTGGTGGAATGCCCGTTGGTCAACAATGGGGGCCGCTACGAACCGGATTTCGACGCCTATGACGCGCTGATGACGGGGCGCGAGCGGATGCTGGTTCTGTGTTCGCCGCACAATCCCGGCGGCCGCGTCTGGAGCCGGGAAGAACTTCAGGGCGTCGCGGATTTCTGCAAACGCCACGATCTGCTTCTGGTGTCGGACGAGATCCATCACGACCTCGTCTATCCCGGCCAGGAACACATCGCGATGCCGCTGGTCGATGACAGTATTGCCGACAGGCTGGTGATGATGACGGCCACCACCAAGACCTTCAATATCGCCGGCGGACACGTCGGCAACGTCATCATCGCCGACGAAACGCTGCGTGCGAAATTCGCGGCGCGTATGGGGGCGCTGGGAATCTCGCCCAATTCCTTCGGGCTGATCATGGCCACGGCAGCCTACTCGCCCGACGGGGCCGAATGGGTCGATGAGCTGATGGGCTATCTCGACGTGAACCGGCGCCTTTTCGACGCGGGCGTGAACGCGATACCGGGACTGAAATCAATGCCGCTTGAGGCCACATACCTCGCCTGGGTGGATTTCGCCGACACCGGCATGGAGGCGGAGGAATTCACCCGCCGCGTGCAGGAAGCGGCAAAGATCGCCGTCAATCACGGCCCGACCTTCGGCAAAGGTGGCGAAAGCTTCCTGCGGTTCAACATCGCCACGCCGAAATCACTGGTCGAGGAGGCCGTCGAACGCCTTCAGGCCGCGTTCAGCGACCTGCAATAGGCGCGCGGCTCAGCGTGGAAGCAGGGCGATCGGCGCGCCGGGGTCGCGGTAGTGATCCAACGGGGGTTTGTCGGTGGCGGCGGTGTTGCGCTTGAACTCGAAGATCAGCTCGCCGCCTTCCTCCTCGGAGGCGACGATCAGCGCTTGGTAAAGATGCTCGGCCCCGTCATAGACATCGACCAGCCCGCGCAGGTGCGGGGCGGTGTCGGCATCCAGCGCGAACCCCTTCGACCAGAATCGTAGCACCGGGTAGCTTTCGCCATCCACCTCGACGCGAAGCCGGTTGCGTTTTCGCAGCGCGATCTTGCGGGCCTGTTCCAGCCCCTCAAGCACTTCTTTGGGCAGATAGTCGGTCATGGCAGCCAGCTCTTTCAAACGTCCCAGCGGGATATCTAGCACGAATTGCGACAGGAAATCCCGGTGATATCAAGTTTTTTTCACCCCCTGCAACCGCGCGGGCGGCGGAACCCGTGCATCTGCGCAGGGGGGCCGCGCGGATTTCACGGGTTTGCGGGCGAGTATCCACGACCTAGGTAACGTCTTTGTAAAGGAGGGCGAAATGGGCCAACTGGTAAACGGCGCCTGGCAGGACACGTGGTACGACACCAGGAAAAGCGGCGGGCGGTTTCAACGCTCGAACTCGGCTTTCCGCAACTGGATCACACCCGATGGACGTGCCGGGCCAAGCGGCGAGGCGGGTTTTCCGGCCGAAAGCGGGCGCTATCACCTCTATGTGTCCTATGCCTGTCCCTGGGCGCATCGCGCGTTGATTTTCCGTGCCCTGAAAGGCCTGGAGCGTCATATCGGCGTCTCGGTCGTGCATCCCGACATGCTGTCGGACGGCTGGACCTTCTCAACCGATTTCCCCGGCGCCACCGGCGACACACTTTACGGCCTGCCCTTCCTGCGTGACATCTATACCAAGGCCGTGCCGGATGTGTCGGGCCGCGTAACGGTGCCGGTGCTTTGGGACAAGCAGCGCAAGACGATCGTGTCCAACGAATCGTCCGAGATCATCCGCATGTTCAACAGCGCCTTCGACGGGCTGACCGGCGACGGTCAGGATTTCCATCCCCCTGCCCTGCGTGACGAGATCGAACAGATCAACGCCCGCGTCTATCGCGACGTCAACAATGGCGTCTACAAGGCCGGTTTCGCCACGACTCAGCAAGCCTATGACGAGGCCGTCATCGCGCTTTTCGAATCGCTGGACTGGCTGGAAGAGCGCCTCTCGACCCGGCGCTATCTGACCGGCCAACGCGTGACCGAGGCCGACTGGCGGCTCTTCACCACGCTTGTGCGGTTCGATCCGGTCTATCACACGCATTTCAAGTGCAACCGGAACCGGCTGGTCGATTTTCCGAATCTCTGGGGCTATACGCGCGAGCTGTTCCAGTGGCCCGGCGTCGCGGACACGGTGCATTTCGACCATATCGTGCGCCACTACCACTACAGCCACGACATGATTAACCCCCATCGGATCATCCCCATCAACCCGGTGATCGACTGGTGGGAGCCGCACCGGCGCGAGCGGCTTGCCGCCGCCTGAACGGTTGCCCCGGCACGGCGGGCTGATAAGGTTCCCGCAATTCAGCCCGGAGGATGCCATGCGCCTAGCCCTGCCCCTTGCCGCCGCCCTTCTCATCTCACCGTTGGCACAGGCCCAGGTGCCCTGCGGCGGCGGTTTCGGCAATTTCGTCGCCGGCCTGAAGCAGGAGGCACTGTCCCGCGGACACGCCCGAAGCACGGTTGATCGCTTCTTCTCATCCGTCCGCCAGGACCCCAAGGTGATCCGCGCCGACCGGGCGCAGGGTGTTTTCCAGCTTGACTTCATCACCTTCTCGCGCCGGATCATCAGCCAGAACCGGATCGACAACGGCCGCCGGAACGAGAGGAAATGGGCCTCGGTCTTCGACCGGATCGAGCGCGATTATGGCGTGTCGCGCGGCGTTCTGCTGGCCTTCTGGGCGCTGGAAACCGATTACGGGCAGGTCCAGGGCGATTACAACACGCTCAACGCGCTGGTGACGCTGGCACATGACTGCCGCCGCCCGTCGCTGTTCCGCCCGCAGGTCTTCGCGGCGCTGACGCTTTATGAAAAGGGCGATTTCGACCCGGCGCGCACCACCGGCGCCTGGGCGGGAGAGATCGGCATGGTGCAGATGCTGCCCGGCGACATTCTGGAAAGCGGGGTCGATGGCGACGGTGACGGCCATGTTCGGCTGAAACAGTCCCCGCCGGACGCGCTGATGTCCGGCGCGAAAATGCTGCGCGGCATGGGCTGGCGGCCGAACGAGCCCTGGTTGCAGGAGGTGGTGATCCCGCAAAACCTCGACTGGGCGGAGACCGGTCTGGACCACACGAAACGGGTCGGTGACTGGGCGCGGCTGGGGGTGAAGGCGCGCGGCGGCGCGCTGGGACCGGCCAACCTGCCCGCCTCGGTCCTGCTGCCCATGGGCCGAAACGGCCCGGCATTCCTGGCCTATCCGAACTTCTCGGTGTTTTTCGAGTGGAACCAGAGCTTCGTCTATGTCACCACCGCCGCCTATTTCGCCACGCGCCTGGAAGGCGCGCCGGTTTACGATCCGGGCAACCCCGCCCCGGGGTTGAGCGGGCGCGAGATGCAGGCGCTTCAGAAAAAGCTGGTCGCCCGCGGGCATGACGTGGGCGGCATCGACGGTATCCTCGGCGAAAAGACCCGCGAAGCGGTGCAGCGCGAACAAATCCGGCTGGGACTGCCCGCCGACGCCTGGCCGACGCGGGACCTTCTGGACAGACTTTGACGACAGATTGATGGTATCGCCGCCCGCGGCGGAAGGAGTGAGTATGGAATTCGTCGAACTAACCGAGGAAGAGCGCGGCTTCAGCAGCGTCTTTGCCAAGCGTATCGCGCCGGAGGCCGAAGCGCTGGAGACGGCCCGCAACCGGGCGAAGGAAAGCCGGAAAAGGCGCTGGATGATCGGCGGCGTCCTCTCCGTGGCGGCGGGTATCGGCGTGGGATACGCCATCGGCGGCGAGGGCAGCCTGATGTGGCCGGTCCTCCTCGTTCTGCTTTTCGGGGCGGCGATTTCCACCGCCTGGGGCGCCCGCGCCGGGAAGAGTTATTCCGATATCTTCCGAAAGCGCGTCCTTCCGGTCGTGGCCGAATGGCAGGGCATCGAATATCACGACGTGACCGGCGCCGACGCGCGGACACTTCTCACCACGATGCGAGAGCTGAAACTGGTCGACCTTTACCGTGAGGCCGAGTTGGCGGACAGGCTTTCCGGCAGCCATCGCGACGTCGCCTTCGACCTCGTGAAAGCGCATTTGCACGGCACCGGCGAAAACGGCGACCGCTGGAGCGACCTGCTGCTCACGCTCAGCATCCACGCACCGCCGCCTTGCCCGATCTTCATCGGAGGCGACTTCGCGGATTTCGGGCCGCAGCGCCGTGACCGCAGGGAGGTCGAGATCGATCATCCCGCCTTCGCCCGCCGTTTCAAGGTCTGGGCGCAGGACCCGCAGGCCGCGCGCGCCTATCTTCCCGCCGCATTCCTGGACACGCTGGTTGACGTGGCGGAACGCTTCGATCCGGGCGAACACCGGCAAATTCGCGCGGTCTTCCATGACGACCGGTTCCTGCTGAAGATCAAATGCGACGACGCCGACTTTCTCGCCCTGCCGGGTTTGCACGAAGACCCCGACTTGCTCGACACGCGGCTTCGGACACTCATCCGGGACATAGGCCTGCCGCGGCGGCTGATCGACAGGCTGCTCGACACTTAGGCGCGGTCTCAGGCCACCAGCTGTTCGGCCTTCTTGAGGTCCACCGACACCAGCTGGCTGACGCCCTGTTCGGCCATCGTCACGCCGAACAGCCGGTCCATCCGGCTCATCGTCACGGCGTGGTGGGTGATGATCAGAAAGCGCGTGTCGGCGCGGCGCGTCATCTCGTCCAGCAGGTCGCAGAAGCGCGTCACGTTGGCGTCGTCCAGCGGGGCATCGACCTCGTCCAGCACGCAGATCGGGGCGGGATTGGCAAGGAACACGGCGAAGATCAGCGCCATCGCCGTCAGCGTCTGCTCACCGCCCGACAGCAGGCTGAGGGTGGAGAGTTTCTTGCCCGGCGGCTGGCACATGATCTCCAGCCCCGCCTCCAGCGGGTCGTCGGATTCGACCAGCACCAGCTTGGCCTCGCCCCCGCCGAACAGATGCGTAAAGAGCATGGCGAAATTGCTGTTCACCTGCTCGAAAGCGGTCAGCAGACGTTCGCGCCCTTCCCGGTTTAGGCTGGCGATGCCGCTGCGCAGCGCCTTGATCGCCTCTTCCAGGTCCTGCTTTTCATTGACCAGCGTGTCGTGTTCTTCCTGCACATCGCGGGCATCCTCCTCGGCGCGCAGGTTCACCGCGCCCAGCGCATCACGCTGGCGTTTCAGGCGGTTGACGTCATGCTCCAGCGTCTCGGCCGACGGCATGCGGTCGGGATCGGCGTCGAGGCTTTCCAGAAGCCGGTCCGGCGTTACCTCCTGATCCTCCTCGATGCGGGCGGCGGCATGCAGAACGGTCTCGCGCGCGGCGTCCGCGCGTGCCTCGGCGCGGGCGCGCGATTCGCGCG
>JBAVQZ010000418.1:0-4535 GCA_049694515.1 Paracoccaceae bacterium
TGCCCGGCCAGCCCGCAGGCCGCCCAGTCCAGCAGCGACAGCCGCATCATCGCGCGCGCACCCTCGGGCGGCTCCGCCCCGACGGCAAACTCAACGATCGCCTCGGAAATTCCGGCTTCGCCCATCCTCTCGTCCTTCCTGTCTTCCGCTTTAACGGCGCGTCCCTGCCGCCGGCCGGTCCCGTTCCGAGCTTCTTTTCCGCCCAAATATCCCCGCCGGAGGCAAGAAATCTCCTGTCCGGCCGGCTCGCCGTCAAGCGCCCGGCTGCCCGTAAAGCTCTGCCGCACGCGCCTCGAAGGCGCGCACGATGCGCTGCATCGCCTCATTGAACACCACGCCGATCACTCGTTGCAACATCCTGTTCTTGAACTCGAAATCCACGAAGAACGACACTTCGCAGCCGCCGTCCTCGACATCGTGGAACCCCCACTGCGATTTCATGTATTTGAACGGTCCATCCAGGTATTCGGTATCGATTCGCCCCTCTTCCGGCCACAATGTCACCCGGCTGCCGAATCGCTCCCGGAACACCTTGAACGAGATCACCAGATCCGCCTCCATCACCTCGCCGCCCTCGATCGGCTTGCGCGAACGGATGCGCGCGGCGGCCGTCCAGGGCAGGAATTTCGGGTAGGAGGCCACATCGGCCACAAGATCATACATCTGTGCGGCGGAATACGGCAGTTTGCGGGTTTCGGAATGGGTCGGCATCGGCCATCCATGCTGTTATTGATAGGGCGTCATTTCGTCCAGAAGGCCGGGAAAATCAAGGAAAAGCCATGACGCAGAGAGCTTATGTCATCGACGAGATGATCTCGGCCAAGACGATCGCCGCCCGGGTCGAGGCATTGGCAGGCGAAATCCACGCGCATTTCGCCGATACCGACAAGCTGGTGGTGGTCGGGCTGCTGCGCGGCTCTTTCGTGTTCATCGCCGATCTGGTGCGCGAGCTTGAGCTGCCGGTCGAGGTCGATTTCCTCGAGGCCTCGTCCTACGGCAACAGCACTGAAAGCTCGCGCGAGGTCCGGATCCTCAAGGATCTGCGCGGCAAGATCGCCGGGCGCGACATTCTGGTGGTCGAAGACATCATCGACACCGGATTCACGCTTGCCCATGTGCTGCACCTGCTGAAATCCCGCGCCCCCGCCCGGCTGGAGGTCTGCGCCCTGCTCGACAAGCCCTCGCGGCGGGAGGTGCCCGTGAAGGCCACATGGACCGGGTTCGAGATCCCTGACGAGTTCGTCGTGGGCTATGGCATCGACTATGCCCAGCGCAACCGCAACCTGCCCTATATCGGCAAGGTACGGTTCACGGGATGAATTACCGCTGGCTTCTGCGGGCGTCCCGCTGGGCGCGCAACCCGCCCAGCGCCGGGCGGGTCAAGCTGGTACTGGGTATCGTCGCGCTGTGCCTGGTGCTGGCCGCCCTGGAGCATTGGGTGGGCTGGCCGGACTGGCTGACCACGAACGGCACCGGGCGCGACTGGCTGCGCGGCGGTCACTAGGGCACGACGCGGCCCTTGCCAGAGGCCGTCACGCGCCCCACAATCAGGACAAGGAGGTGGCCGGCATCCGGCGCCCGTGACCCGTCACTGACAAGGGGGCCGCATGCGCCGGTTGATTTCCATCGTTGTCGTTCTGGGCCTGATCGGCGCCGCCGCATTCTGGTACCTGACCCGGCCGCAGACCTTGCCGGAGGACACCTTCGCCGGGCTCACGCCGGACCTCGTCAACGGCGAACAGGTGTTCTGGGCAGCGGGCTGCGCGTCCTGCCATTCGGCGCCCGAGGCCACCGGCGAGGACAAGCTGAAACTTGGCGGCGGGCGCATGTTCGAAAGCCCCTTCGGAACATTCAGCGCCCCCAACATCTCACCCGATCCGCAACAGGGCATCGGCGCCTGGACCACTCTGCAGCTTGCCAACGCGCTGATGAAAGGCGTCTCGCCGCAGGGGCGGCACCTTTATCCCGCCCTGCCCTACACCTCCTACGCGCATGCGAAACCTCAGGACATTCTCGATCTCCGGGCGTTTCTCGACACGCTGCCGCCGGTCGCCACGCCCAGCCAGCCGCATGACATACCGTTCCCGTTCAACATCCGGCGGCTGGTGGGCGGCTGGAAGCTCATGTTCGCCGATCCCGGCTGGGTGATCTCGGGAGAGCTGACCGATGAGCAGACCCGCGGGCGTTATCTGGCCGAGGCGCTCGGCCATTGCGGGCAATGCCATACGCCGCGCAACTTCCTGGGCGGCCTGCAAAGGCCGCTGTGGCTGTCCGGCGCGCCGAACCCCGAGGGCAAAGGCCGCGTGCCCAACATAACGCCCGGCGCGCTGACCTGGTCGCTGAGCGACATCGCCTATTACCTGAAATCCGGATTCACGCCGGAATTCGACAGCGCGGGCGGGATCATGGCCTCGGTGGTGGACAACATGAGCCATCTGAGCGACGCCGACCGCAACGCCATCGCCGCCTATCTCAAGATCGTGCCGCCGGTGAAATGACGCCTCAGGCGCGGCCCAGCTTTTCCAGCCGCGCCGCGCGCAGCCGGGCGAAATCCTCGCCCGCGTGATACGACGAACGGGTCAGCGGCGTGGCAGAAACCATGAGGAAACCCTTGCCAAAGGCCGCTTTCTCGTAGGACTTGAACTCGTCCGGCGTCACGAACCGGTCCACGACATGGTGCTTCGGCGTGGGCTGCAGGTATTGTCCGATGGTCAGGAAATCCACGTCGGCCGAGCGCATGTCATCCATCACCTGCAAGACCTGCGGGCGTTCCTCGCCCAGGCCCACCATGATCCCCGACTTGGTGAACATCCCCGGGTCGATCTCCTTGACCCGCTGCAACAGCCGCAGCGAGTGGAAATAGCGCGCGCCGGGCCGCACGCCGGGATACAGGCCGGGCACGGTTTCCAGGTTGTGGTTGAACACGTCTGGTTTGGCTTTCACAACGATTTCAAGCGCCTCGGGACCGCACTTCAGGAAGTCAGGGGTCAGGATCTCGATCGTCGTGCCCGGCGCCTGGCGGCGGACGGCGCGGATCGTCTGGGCGAAGTGCTCGGCCCCGCCATCGTCCACGTCGTCACGGTCCACGCTGGTGATCACGACATGGTTGAGGCCCAGCTTCTTGACCGCGTCGGCCACGCGCCCCGGCTCGAACACGTCAAGCGCGTCGGGCCGGCCGGTGGCGACATTGCAGAAGGTGCAGCCGCGGGTGCAGATCTCGCCCATGATCATCATGGTGGCGTGGCCCTGGCTCCAGCATTCGCCCACGTTGGGGCAACCGGCCTCCTCGCAGACGGTGACGAGCTTGTGCTCGCGCATGATGTCGCGGGTTTCGCGATAGCCCTTCGAGGACGGCGCCTTGACCCTGATCCAGTCGGGCTTGCGCATCCGCTCGGTATCCGGGCGGTGGGCCTTTTCCGGATGACGTTCGGCGGGGATTTTCAGATCACGCATGAGGCTCCCTTTCTTCGCCCCCTATCTAAGCCCTTCCGCGGCAAATGTAACGGGGGAATTTCGTCCGTTTCGGACTGCTTTCGCAGGCTGCCCGGGCGGCGCGGCGCCCCGTCCGCCTATGCCGAGAGGCGATTTTTCTGCCGCCCGTCCGACCCGAAATTCGCCGGGTCCAGCCAGGTCTCGAACGCCTCGCGCAGCCGTGGCCAGTCGTCGTTGACGATCGCGAACCATGCCGTGTCGCGATTGCGGCCCTTGTAATGCGTGGCCTTGCGGAACGTCCCCTCATAGGAAAAGCCCAGGCGTTCCGCCGCACGACGCGACCCGGCGTTCAGCGCGTCGCATTTCCATTCATAGCGGCGATAGCCCAGCTCGTCGAACACACGGCGCATCATCAGGAACATTGCCTCGGTCGCCGCGGCGGTGCGCTGCAGCGCGGGCGCGAAATTGATGTGCCCGACCTCGATCACGCCGGCGCCCGGGTCGATCCTCAGGAAGCTTGCAAGCCCCACCGGGCGCCCGTCCGCATCGAGGATCGCGTGAAACAGCGGGTCGTCGCCGGTGCAGGTCGCCGACATCCAGTCGCGGAACGCGGCGCGGGAGTCGAACGGGCCGTAGGGCAGATAGGTCCAGATACGCCCCTCCCGGTCGGCCGCGAACGCCTCGAAAAGACCGTCAGCATGGGCCGCGACGTCGGCGGGAACCACCTGGACATGGCCGCCCGTCATCGGGCTGCGCGGCGGCGGCGGGCGCGGCAGGTCAACCTCGAGCGGGGCGCCGATCGGCTGGCCGAGGCTGTTGCGATATTCCGGCATTGGCTGTGCAGGCTCCCTCAAGATCCGGCCACCGCCGGGATGCGGCGATTGTCACCAATGGCCGCCGCGATGCAAGCCCTGCCCACGGAAGAAAAACGGCGCGCCCGGTAGGGCGCGCCGCCATTTTTCCACGTGAGCACCGCGCTCAATAGCGGTAGTGTTCGGGCTTGTAGGGGCCATCGACGGGGACGCCGATATAGTCGGCCTGGGCCTTGTCGAGCGTGCTGAGCTTGACCCCGATCCGGTCGAGATGCAGCCGCGCCACCTTTT
>JBAVQZ010000419.1:0-1620 GCA_049694515.1 Paracoccaceae bacterium
GGGTTGATAAGATTGTCGGCAACGTGGGGAGGCTCCCCGGCGCCGAGCGGAGGGGTCGCCTTCGCTACTTCGGAGGTGACCCCGCCTCACCCAAACCCTTCGGTGGGAATCCGAAGCAGAGCACCGCAATGCTTGCAATGCACCGCATCTGGATCGTGCAATGTGAGCCCGCATTCCTTGCAGCTGTGGCGGACCTTCGTCGGGCGGAACAACACCTGCGCGAGGCGCAGGAAAAGCGTCACCCCGAAGATCATGACGGCGACGGAGAGCATCCGCCCAGCCGTGCCTTGCAGGGTGATGTCGCCGAACCCCGTCGTGGTGAGCGTCGTGACGGTAAAATACAGCGCATCGGCATAGTTGCGGATGTCGGGATTGATGCCGTGCTGGGTGAGATAGATCACGCCGGTCATGATGAACAGGAAGACCATCAGGTTGATCGCGGCGACCACGATGTCCTCGTTGCGGCGAAAGAAATGAAAATCCCGGCGGAGTTGCGCGACGAACTGGTAGGTGCGCAGGAGCCGCACGGTGCGCAGGATCCGCAGGAAACCGACGCCCTCTCCGAAAAGCGGCAGCAGGAACGAGATGATGGCGGCGATATCGGCGAGCGTGACCGGGTGCAGAAGATGACGCAGCTTGCCCGGGGCAATGGCGAGGCGGGCCGCGAAATCCGCCAGGATCACGATCCCGAACATCACGTCGAAGACCTGGATGGCCATCGCGCGCGGCACAAAGGATGTTGCGATCACGAAGACAATCGTGACGAAATCGAAGATCAGCAGCGCGTAACGGAAACGATGCGCAGCAGCGCTCTCCCCCTCATAGAGGTCGTGGAGCCGCGCCATCACCCTGCCGGCTTGTTTCGGCGCCTGATTGTGATCGGTCGTTCCCATGGCATTCGTCGTTCTACTCTGAGCCCTCGATGTCCGAAAAAGGCGATTTCGGTTGTTGGATCGAGCTCAGATCCCTCTCCTCAGGTTATGCTGAAGACCTTTATGGAGAGAAGGAAACTTCTTGAACAGATGCTCTGTCGGCATGCAGGCCTCGGCGGACCTTTTTCCCCGGCGCACCGAAACGGTGCCAGACGGCCACGGCGAATGGACCGCTTCAGCACTCCAGCTCATCGCAGCCCTCAGTACCCGTGATAAATCGGTGCATCCGGAAAATCCTGCGCCGGCGGCTGCTGGCCCGTGTCCCAGATCAGTCGGGCTCTACGGCCCGCCGGTCCCGAAAGGCTCTGAACACCGTGGGACAATGTCGCCGTCCCGCCCGGAACGAGGATCTGCCCATTCACCATCACAGGAACATCGGCCTCCAGCCGTTAACCACCTACGCATTGCGCCTTTAAGGGGGATGGCGAATTCACGGACGTCGGAGCGTGTCTCCCTCATCAGCCCGAGCATATCGCGCTGCTTAAATGGCTAAACATTACACAGGCTGTCATTGGTGGAAGATCGTTGAAATGCTTGAGCCAGCCAAGGCGTACACGACGCCAAGAAACCCTATACGCCATTTACCGATGATGCCGGCGCGGGCTATAGAAGATCCATGAATGACCAAGCGCCCCAAACGCCGCGTCTTTATGATCTGTCTGCTGGGCGCACCGGTACGGTCTTTATT
>JBAVQZ010000420.1:0-1503 GCA_049694515.1 Paracoccaceae bacterium
GGCCAGAAGCTTTGGCTGAGTGCCTGCGCGGCGCCACACATCTTCGACCGTGCGATAGCCGTTGCCGCGTGCGCCTGCGATCCAGTGCGCCTCTTCCTCGGGCATCGCGCGGATCTGGCGGAACCCCAGCCGCAGTGCCAACCCGCCGCGCCCGTCGGGTTCCATCACGTTGTCCCAGTAAGAGGCGTTGATGCAGACCGGGCGCACCGTCACCCCGTGCTCGCGCGCGTCGCGCACGATCTGCGCGGGGGCATAAAAACCCATCGGCTGCGCGTTCAGCAGCGCGCAGGCGAAGATGCCGGGATGATGCCGCTTGAGCCAGGCCGAGGCATAAACCAGCAGCGCGAAGCTGGCGGCGTGGCTTTCGGGAAAGCCGTAGCTGCCGAAGCCCTCGATCTGGGAAAAGCACCGCGCGGCAAAATCGGCGTCATAGCCGTTGGCCGCCATGCCGCGCAGGAAGCGGCCACGGAACTCGGTGACATTGCCGTGTTTCTTGAAGGTGGCCAGTGCCCGGCGCAGCCTGTCGGCCTCGTCAGGCGAAAACCCCGCGCCGATGATCGCGATCTGCATGGCCTGTTCCTGGAACAGCGGGACGCCCAGCGTCTTGCCCAGCACCTGGCCCAACTCGTCCGAGGGAAAGCGGACCTGCTCCTCGCCGTTGCGACGGCGCAGATAGGGATGCACCATGTCGCCCTGGATCGGGCCGGGGCGGATGATGGCGACCTGGATCACCAGGTCATAAAAGCTGCGCGGCCGCATCCGCGGCAGGAAATTCATCTGGGCGCGGCTTTCCACCTGGAACACGCCCAAGCTGTCCGCCTTGCACAGCATGTCGTAAACGGTCGGGTCCTCGGGCGGCAGGGTGGCAAGGTCATGCGCCGTCTGGTGGTGCTGGGCGATCAGGTCGAACGCCTTGCGGATGCAGGTCAGCATCCCCAGGCTCAGCACATCGACCTTCAGGATGCCCAGGCTGTCGATGTCGTCCTTGTCCCAGCAGATGACGGTGCGCTCCTCCATCGTGGCGTTCTCGATGGGCACCAGCTCATCCAGCCGCCCCTCGGCGATGACGAATCCGCCGACATGCTGCGACAGGTGGCGGGGAAAGCCCTGCACCTCGGCGATCAGTTCCAGCGTCCGGCGCAGATGCGGGTCCGACGGGTCCAGCCCGATCTCGCGCAGTCGCGCCTCGGGCAGGGCCTTCATCGCGCCGAAGCCCCAGATCTGCGAGGAGAGCGCCGCCAGCGTGTCCTCGGAAAGGCCCATCGCGCGGCCCACCTCGCGCACCGCGCGTTTGCCGCGGTAATGGATCACCGTAGCGCAGAGCCCGGCGCGGTGGCGGCCGTAGCGTTCATAGATATGCTGGATCACCTCCTCGCGGCGCTCATGCTCGAAATCCACGTCGATGTCGGGCGGCTCGTCGCGCGCCTCGCTGACGAAGCGTTCGAACACCATCGTGCCGATCTCGGGGCTTACGCTGGTGACGCCCAAGCAGTAGCATACCAC
>JBAVQZ010000421.1:0-1899 GCA_049694515.1 Paracoccaceae bacterium
GGACAGATCCGCGTGCCGCCCGACCTGGCGCCACGCGTTCGCAACGCCGTACTCGCGGTCAGCGACGAACCGCCCGGCGGCTCGCCCACCGGCACGCCCACCGGTGCGGTCTTGGCGACCGGCCCGGTCACCATGCTGTGACCACGACATCGGCGCGGCGACGAAAAAACAAGGCAAGTGCTGAAACTATCAGCCCCGCAGGCCCGTGACTTCGAGTGTTCCGATCACGGCGTGGCCAAGCAGTTGTGACGTGACATAACGCCGCTGCACCCTCACCTTGTCGTATCATCGCGATGAGGGAGCCGTTCGGGCAGGCCGGCATCGGAACGGTCGTCCCGGAAGGGCGACCCCGTCGACATAGATTTCAAGGGAGCTTCACCGATGAAACGCCGCGATTTTCTGACAACCGCCTCGGGCGCCGGCCTGTTTGCCGCGCTTCCGGGCGTGGCCTTGGCCGAGGAAACCTTCGAGGTCACGCACAGCAAGGCCGAGTGGAAGGCCATGCTGACCCCCCTGCAATACAAGGTGATGCGCGAGGAGGGCACCGAGCGCGCCTTTTCCAGCCCGCTGAACGACGAAAAGCGCAAGGGCATCTTCCATTGCCGGGGCTGCGACCTGCCGCTTTATGATTCCGCGGCCAAATACGACAGCGGCACCGGCTGGCCCAGCTTCTGGCAGTCGTTGCCGGACGCCATAGGCACCAAGCCCGACCGCCGCCTGTTTTCGGTGCGGACCGAGGCGCATTGCCGCCGCTGCGGCAGCCATCTGGGCCATATTTTCGATGACGGTCCGCCGCCCACGGGCAAGCGGCACTGCCTGAACGGCGTGAGCCTGGTGTTCAGTCCGGCCGCGGCCTGAGGCCGGTCCGTCCGGTCATTCGGGGAAGCTGCGGCTTTCCTTGATCTGGTCCCAGGCCCAGACAACCTCTTGCAGCCGCTCCTCGTCGGCGCGGTTGCCACCGTTCATGTCAGGGTGCAGATCCTTGACGAGCGACTTGTACTGCTTGCGGATCTCGGTCTTGTTCCAGTGGTCCTTGGCTTCGAGGATCTCGAGCGCCTTGCGCTCTTTCGGGGGCAGGCGGCGGGTCGTGCCGCCGTTGCCCTTGCCGGGGTTGCGCGTGGCGTTGTCGCCCAGCACCTGGTGCGGGTCCTCGATGCCCAGCCGCGCCCAGGCGCGCTGCTCCTCGGGGCTGCGCGAGAAGGGCTTGGTGTTGCGCTCCCACAGCCGGTCCTTCTCCATCTGGGCTTCCATCTCTTCCTCGGTGGTGCCGTTGAAGAAGTTCCATTTCAGATTGTATTCTCGCACGTGTTCCTTGCAGAACCAGTAATACTCGTCCAGCTGATCGGGGGACTTCGGCGCACGGTATTGTCCCAGTTCGTTGCAGCCGGGATGCTCGCACTTGCGGGTCGAGGTCTCGAACGCCCCCGACATCCCGCGCTTTCCGCGGGTCCGCTTCTTCTTGTCCGCCGACACCGAGATGTCGAATCCGAACGGGTCACTTTTTATCATGATCAGACACCTTTTCGACTCGGACGTGAGAGTTTAGTGGTTTGAGCCGAGGAATGAAGGGGGCAGTTACGAAAAATGAGCGTGACCGACGAAATTCGCACACGACTTGAAGAGGCGTTTCACCCGACCCGGCTGGACGTGGTGGATGAAAGCGAGCGCCACAGGGGACATGCCGGCTATCGCGAGGGGGGCGAAAGCCATTTCCATGTCACGATAGACGCGCCCGCCTTCGCGGAAATGAGCCGCATCGCCCGACACCGCGCCATTCACGAGGCGCTGGGCGCCGATCTGGTCGGGCGCATCCACGCGCTTGGCCTGACGGTCGGGGCGTAGCGGTTATTCCGCCGCGAAGTCATCCCGCCGCGGCGCGTCCGATCCGCCCTTTCGGGC
>JBAVQZ010000422.1:0-7796 GCA_049694515.1 Paracoccaceae bacterium
GCATCCGCAGAACCCGCTCCTCGCGCGGGGTGAGCGAGGCCAGGACGCGCGTCGTCGTCTCCTTCAGGTTGCCCTGAATGGCCGAGTCGAGCGGCAGAATGGCATTCTTGTCCTCGATGAAATCGCCAAGCTGGCTGTCTCCCTCGTCGCCGATCGGGGTCTCCAGCGAAATCGGTTCTTTGGCGATCTTCATCACCTTGCGAACCTTCTCCAGCGGCATCTGGAGCTTTTCGGCCAGTTCCTCGGGCGTGGGCTCGCGGCCGATCTCGTGCAGCATCTGGCGGCCGGTGCGGACAAGCTTGTTGATCGTCTCGATCATGTGGACCGGGATGCGGATCGTGCGCGCCTGATCGGCGATCGACCGGGTGATCGCCTGGCGGATCCACCAGGTGGCGTAGGTCGAGAACTTGTAGCCCCGGCGATACTCGAACTTGTCCACGGCCTTCATCAGGCCGATATTGCCTTCCTGAATGAGATCAAGGAATTGCAGGCCGCGGTTCGTGTATTTCTTGGCGATCGAGATCACCAGGCGAAGGTTGGCCTCGACCATTTCCTTCTTGGCCTGGCGGGCCTCTTTCTCGCCCTTCTGGACCTGTTGCACGATGCGGCGGAATTCGCTGATATCGACGCCGACATACTGGCCCACCTGGGCCATCTCCGAGCGCAGCTCCTCGACCTTTTCGCCCGAGCGTTCGACGAAAGCCTGCCAACCGCGGCCCGATTTCTCGGTCATGCGCTCCATCCAAGCCGGATCCAGCTCGCAGCCGCGGTATTCGTCGATGAATTCGCGGCGGTTGATGCGGGCCTGGTCGGCCAGCTTCACCAGGCTGGAATCGATCGACATGATCTTGCGGTTGATACCGTAGAGCTGGTCGATCAGCGCCTCGATACGGTTGTTGTGCAGGTGCAACTCGTTGACCAGGATCACGATCTCGGAGCGCAGTTGCTGATACGCGCTCTCGGCGGTGTCCGAGAAGGTGCCGTCCTCGTTCAGGGTCGCGGACATGCGCTGATCCTGCATCTGGGCCAGCTGGGTATAGTCCTGCGCGATCCGGTCAAGCGTTTCCAGGACGCGCGGTTTCAGCGCGGCCTCCATCGCGGCCAGCGACATGCTGGCCTGCTCGTCCTCGTCGTCGTCCTCGTCTGCCTTGATCGGGTTGCCGTCGGCGTCCAGCTCGGGCTGTTCGTCCTCTTTCTTCTTCGGCGCCTCGGCGGCCTCGGTGTTGAGGCCCTCGACGACCGGCTCGGCGACCTCGCCGTCCTCCTCGAGCGCGCGTCCGAACGTGGCGTCGAGGTCGATCACGTCGCGCAGCAGGATGTCCTCGTTAAGAAGTTCGTCGCGCCAGATGGTGATCGCCTGGAAGGTCAGCGGGCTTTCGCAAAGCCCCGCGATCATCGTGTTGCGCCCGGCCTCGATCCGCTTGGCGATGGCGATCTCGCCCTCGCGCGACAGCAGTTCGACCGAGCCCATCTCGCGCAGATACATACGCACCGGGTCGTCGGTGCGGTCCAGCTTCTCGGTCTCGGTCTGCGAAACGGCCACCTCGCGCGAGGTCGAGGTCTCCACCACGGAAGAACCCTTCTGGTCGTCCTCGTCGGCCTCTTCCTCCTCGATGATGTTGATGCCCATTTCCGAGAGCATAGACATCACATCCTCGATCTGCTCGGACGAGACCTGATCGGGCGGCAGGACCTGGTTGAGCTGTTCATAGGTGATGAAGCCGCGCTCGCGCGCCTCGCCGATCATCTTCTTCACGGCGGCCTGGCTCATGTCGAGCGTCAGCTCCGGCTCCTGATCCTCGGGCTTGCGGTCGTCAGTATCTTTTGCGGCCATTCTCTGCTCCTTGCGCGGGGAAGCTGATTCGGTCCCTCGTTGGCCCGAATCAATAGCGCGAATCACGCTGCTGCACACCCGTCTAGCTGTCTTTCTTTATCGAATCGTCACCCCGTCGTCACGACGGCCGGTCATCGTCCCTGTTGTGTCCGATCTCCTCGAGCAGCCGGTCGAAGGCGCTGCGCTCGTCCCGGCTCATGCGGGCGCCGTTCGGACCGATGTCGTATTCTCCCTTGTCCTCCGTATCGCCGCGCCCTGCCCGGCTGAGCGCGTCGGCGGCCTGGCTCAGCCGCCAGGTCACTCCCTCGTCGGCCAGCCCTGCCATGTCTTGCATGGCCTCCTCGATCTCCCGCGCGGCGCCGCGCGCCGCCTCGAGCTTGGCCAACTCCTCGGCCAGACACATCGCGGCCTTTTCGGCATCGTCGCGGTTCAGCAAGGGCGGCGCGATTTGCACATGGCTCAGCGCAAACAGCTTTTCAAGGGGACCGGGGCCCAGCGTGGCAGCGATTTCGGCCTTCAGGGCCTTCGGATCGCACTCGCCCAGATGGGTCAGAAGCGCGCCCTGAAGGCGGCGGTGATCGTCGGTCGAGAATTCCAGCCGCTCCAGTTCACCATCGAAACCGGATAGAAGCGCGGGATGCGTGATCAGCGTGGCCAGGATCACCGCTTCGCGCAGTTGCTCTGTGAAATGCGGCGGGGCCGAGACCAGCGCGGATTGCTTGGTCACGGGGCGGAAGGTCGGCCCGGCATCGCGGGGGCGCCATTTTCCGGACCGCTGCGGCGCGCGGCGCTGGCCGAACAGCTCCCAGCGCAGGCGCCGGATCTCCTCGCCATAGTGGCTGCGAATCGAGGGATCCCTGATTCGGGAAATCGCCGCGCGCAGCGCCTTGTCCAGCGCGGCCTTCCGCTCGGGGCTGTCCAGGACCTTGCCCTCGGTCTCGCGCTGCCACAGCAGGGCCACCATCGGCTCGGCGGCCTCCAGAATCTCCTGCATCGCCCCGGCCCCGCCGTCGCGGATCACGTCGTCGGGGTCCTTGTTCGGCGGCATCAGCGCGAAGCGCAGCGACTGGCCGGCCTCGAGCAGCGGCAGCGCCAGATCAATCAGCCGGCGCGCCGCACCCAGCCCGGCGCTGTCGCCGTCCAGCGCGATGATCGGCTCGGGATGGATGCGCCACAGAAGCTGCAGTTGGCTTTCCGTGATCGCGGTGCCCAGCGGCGCGACGGTGGCGGCGAAGCCCGCCTCTGACAGGGCGATCACGTCCATGTAGCCTTCGGCGACGACCAGCGGGCCGCTCTTGCCCGCCGCTTCCCGCGCTCGGGCGTGGTTGTAAAGGCTGCGGCCCTTGTCGAAGAGTTCCGTATCGGGCGAGTTCAGATATTTCGCATTGTCGGACGGGTCCATCGCCCGCCCGCCGAACGCGATCGCCCGTCCCCGCGCGTCGCGGATCGGGAACATGATCCGGTTGCGAAACACATCGTACGGATTGCGGCCCTTGTCCGAGGGTTTCGCCAGCCCCGCGCCCAGGATCAGCTCGGTCGCCACGTTTTTGCCGGTCAGATGATCCCAGAGAGTCTGCCAGCCGGCGGGCGCAAAGCCGATTTCCCAGCGGGCCTGTGCCTCTTCGCTCAGGCCGCGCCGTGCGAGGTAATCGCGCGCCTCCGCCGCCGCGCCGGTCTTGAGTTGCAGCCGGAAGAACTGAACCGCCTGCTCCATCACCTCGGCCAATTGGCCGCGCCGGTCCGCCTTCTGTTTGGCCTGGGGGTCGCGGGCGGGCATCTGCATCCCGGCCTCGCCGGCCAGGATCTCGATCGCCTCCATGAAGTCAACATTCTCGGTCTCGCGGATGAACGAGATCGCGTCGCCCTTGGCGTGGCAGCCGAAGCAGTAGTAATAGCCCTTGCGGTCATCGACGTGGAACGAGGCCGTCTTTTCCTGGTGGAACGGGCACGGCGCCCACATGTCGCCCTTGCCCTGGTTGGACTTGCGCTGGTCCCACATCACCTTGCGGCCCACCACCTGCGAAAGCGAGGTGCGGCTTCGAAGCTCGTCAAGGAAACCGGGGGGCAGACTCATGCCCGACATATTGGCATGGCATGGATCAGAGTCTAGGCCCGACCATAGACGGGGGTTTGACCAAGGCCATAGATTTTCCGCAAACTCCGGATAATCTCACCCCGAGAAAAAGGAGGGCGCCGGTGCCGTTTTCACAGGACCAATTCTTCGAGGTGTTCGCGCAATACAACCAGGCCATCTGGCCGCTTCCCATTCTTGCGTATGTGGCGGGGCTGGCGGTGCTGGGGCTGCTTTTCAACGGTTCGCGCGGCGCAACGATCGTCATCTCCGTGATCCTAGCCGCGATGTGGGCGGTCAACGGTGTGGGCTATCACTGGCTTTTCTTCGCCCGCGTGAACCCGGTGGCACAGGGCTTCGCCACGCTTTTCGTGCTGCAGGCCATCCTGCTGTCAGTCGCAATACGGTTCTGGCCGGAAATGCGTATCCGGGCGCGCCGCGATGCGCGGAGCATTACGGGGCTGGCAATGATCGGATTCGCGATGATCGTCTATCCGATCTGGGGCCATTTCGCGGGCCATGCCTACCCCGCCGCACCGGTTTTCGGCCTGGCCCCCTGCCCGACCACGATCTTCACCATCGGCGTGCTGCTGATGGGCGACTGGGCCGCGGTCCGGCGTCTGCTGATCGTACCGGCCCTCTGGGCGGTAATCGGCGGAAGCGCGGCATTCCTTCTGGGCGTGCCGCAGGATCTGGGCCTGATCGCGTCCTTCCTGATCCTGCTGGTCTTTGTCATCGGCCACTGGCGGGGGCAGGGTTTCGCCCGCCATATCGGCCCGGCGTAAGGGACGCATCGGGGGGAAGTCGATGCGCGCCAACCGACTGACCAGGATATTGGGGGCATGTGGCCCGCTTTCCGCGGCAAGTTTCCTGGCCGCAGACCGGATCGGCGCCGCGCTGACCCCCGGATATTCCAGCCGGACGCAGGCGATCAGCGAATTGATCGAGGCCGGCGCCCCATTCAAGCATGTCGTCGATCCACTTCTGCTACTCTTCCACGCGCTGGTCATTCCCTTCGCCCTGGGCCTGCACCGTGCCTTGCGCGACCAGCGGCGGGGTCGTATCGCGCCGGTGCTCCTGGCCGGAGCGGGCGCGGCGGGCGTCATCCTGACGCTGTTTTTTCCCTGCGATCCCGGGTGCGCGCCTTTCGTCAGCCTGCGCGGCACGCTCCACATCTTCATCGCGATCCCTATGGGCTTCGCGATCCTTTTCTCGATTCTTCTGTTCGCGATCCGCTTCGGACAGGACCGCCGCTGGCGCGGGTTACGTCCCTATTCGCTGGCGAGTTTCGGCGCGGGCATCGCGATGGCGATGACGACCGTCCTCCTGGCCGAAACCGAAATGGTCGGCTGGATGGAACGCGCCCTGACCTTTACCTATCTTCAGTGGTATGCGGTCGTCGGCGCGATGGTCGCCTTGCGCCCGGCCGACACCCCCTGAGCCGCGCCCTCAGCCGGACACCTGCGCCGCCACGCTTTTCATCGCCGTGTGCAACTCGTGCAGCGCGGTGCGCGCCATCGACCGGAACACCAGCAGATCGAACCCCGCCCCCGCGCGCGTGATCGACACCGTCAAATGTCCCAGCTGGGTTCGCGCGCTGTGCCCTTCCGCAAAGACCGCCTCGCGCAGGTCCAGTGGCATCAGTCGCGCCAGAACCTCCGCCGCGCGCGCGCCTTCCAGCCGCAACATCGCCCAGCCGTCGCCCTGATCGGTCAGCGCGGCATGGGCGGCAAGCCCCGCATCCGGCGCGGGGCCGATGAGGAAGGCCTGGCCCCGCCCGCTCCAGACACAGCGGGCGCCCGCCTTCCCGGTGGCCCGGTTCGGTGCGGGAAAATCCATGCCATGCGCCTTTTTCAACGCCTTGGACAGCGCCGCCTCCGCCCCGTCGAAAGGCGCAAGCGAGGTGATGCAGCCCGGATCGGGCGCCCACAGGCGGACCCCGCCGACCTCGAGCGGGAGACCATCCTCAACAGGCGGTTTGGCGATCAGTCTAGCCACGGGCGCGCCCTCCTTCAGGGTCGAAGAATACCGGGTCGCAAACTTCGCACAGCGTCGCCACATCGCGCAGGTGATCGACCAGCCGCACCGTCTGCCCATGCCGGGCGCGGCCATCCTTGAGAAATCCCAGCGCCAGCATCCGCCCCAGCGTGGGCGAATGACAGGCCGAGGTGACATAACCCTGGTCGTTTTCCCGCACCGCCGTCGCATCCTCTTCGAACAGATGCGCGCCGGCGGTCAGCACGCCATCCGCCGCGACGGGTTTCAGCCCGACAAGCTGCTCGCGCCCGGGGCCGAGAAGACCGGGCCGCCGCGCCGACGCCTTGCCGATACAGTCCTTCCTGGCCGAGATCATCCGCTCCATTCCCAGGTCGAAGGCGGTGGTACGCCCGTGCAGTTCGGCATGGGTCAGGAACCCCTTCTCGATCCGCAGCACGTTCAGCGCCTCCATCCCGTAAGGCCCGCCGCCCAGCGTCGCCGCGTGCCCCATAAGCTGCCGGAACAGGCTTTCGCCATAGCGCGCCGGCACCGCGACCTCGTAAGCCTGTTCGCCCGAGAACGAGATACGGAAAAGCCGCCCCTCGACCCCCGACACGCTGACCGGGCCGCAAGCCATGAAGGGGAAGCCCGCGTCGTCAACGGGGGAATCGAGCACGGCGTTGATCAACTCTCGCGCTTTCGGGCCGGCGACGGCGAACTGCGCCCATTGCTCGGTCACCGAGATCATGCGCAGGTTCATCCGCGGCGCGATGCACTGATGCACGAATTCCAGGTGGCGCATCACCTGGCCCGCGGCGGCGGTGGTCGTGGTCATCAGGAAATGCCGCTCGCGCAGCCGCGCAGTGGTGCCGTCGTCCATCACGTGCCCGTCCTCGCGCAGCATGATGCCATAGCGCACGCGCCCCGGCTTCAGCGTCGAGAACGTGTTGGCATAGACGAGGTCCAGAAACGCCGCGGCGTCCGGCCCCTGGATGTCGATATTGCCCAGCGTCGAGACATCGCAGACCCCGACCGAGGAGCGGACCATCCCCACCTCGCGGTCGCAGGCCTCGCGCCAGGTCGCCTCGCCCGCGCGCGGGAAATAGGAAGGTCGATACCACAGCCCGGCCTCGACCATCGGCGCGCCAAGCTCGACCGACGCGGTGTGCGATGTCGTGAACCTCTCGGGCGCGAAGCCCTTGCCGCGCGCCCCCGCCCCCATCGCACCGATCGAGACGGGCGTATAGGGCGGGCGATAGGTCGTCGTGCCGGTCTCGGGGATCGTGCGGCCCGTCGCCTCGGCCAGCACCGCCAGCGCCCCGATGTTGGAGTTCTTGCCCTGGTCGGGCGCCATCCCCTGCGTGGTGTAGCGTTTCATGTGCTCGACCGAGCGGAAGTTCTCCGCCGCCGCAAGCGTCACGTCCTTCACCGTCACGTCGTTCTGGAAATCCAGCCAGGCGCGCCCCTTGCCGGGAACATGCCAGAGCGGCGCGATGTCATAGGCGCCGTCCTCTGCCCGCGGAACCTCGATCGGGGCCGCGTCGATCCCCAACGCTGACAGCACCTGCCGCGCCGCCGCCGCGCCCGAGGCCAGGCAACCTGCCGTGGAGAACACCCCTTTGGCCGCGCCCGCCGGGATCAGCCCGGGGATCGCGTCCTCGGGCGGCACGAAACCGGCGATGGTATCATCCCAGACCGGCCGCGCGTTCATGTGACAACTCAGGTGCACCGACGGGTTCCAGCCGCCCGCGACGCCCAGGCAGTCCGTCTCGATCACGCGGCTTCCACCCGAATGACGGATCTCGATCTCGGCAAGACCCTGCCGCCCCCGCGCGGCCGTCACCTGACCGCCCGCGAAAACCGGGTAATCAGGGCTGGTCGCCGCGCCGGGACGTGCGTCGACCACGCCAGCCA
>JBAVQZ010000423.1:0-2407 GCA_049694515.1 Paracoccaceae bacterium
CGGCGACCCAGGCTTCGACCGGCGCCGAGGAGCCGCGCTGGCGCAGAGCCGCGGAGGAGCCGCTGCCGAGGCGCAACCGCGCCGACTTCCGGATTTTCAACAAAAGCGCCGTGGACGCCATGAAGGCGGCGCTTAAGCTCTGGCTCGAACAGGAATTCGAGCGGCGGTTCAAGATCCGCTTCGAGTCTCGTCTGCAGCGGATGTTTCCCACCCGTGTCCTGCGCGAGACCCTGCCGGCAATGCATCTGCCGAATACGGCAAACCTGCTTTTCGATCGGGCCTCGCTGCAATTCAAATCGGGCCTCAAGACAGGGCCCAACGTCCTGTGCATCCCGACGCTCGAGATCCGCAATCATCGCCTGTTCTATTCCGAAGAGGTCGAACTGGTGCGCATCGACACGAAACACCCTCTGAAATCGCTGCGCCTCAAGGATCCCGGCCTGCCCGAGATCGCCAGACAGCTGCGCGAGGGCGGCCGGAGGCTGCCGATCGACATGCTGTTTTCCGGCGAAAGGCCGGATCATCTGGACGAGATTGCCGAAAGCTGGCCGCTCAGACGCTTCATCAAGGCGTAAGGTCGCAGCGGTCCCCGATATGCAGGCGCGGCAGGAAGCCCTTCGGCGAAGCCGGCGCTTGCGTTCGGCGCAAGGCGCGTCATGCTTGTTGCGCGCGCGCCGGGTCCGGCCGACGGGGCCGGGCAGGGCATTGAAACACAGGAGTGTTGCGGCACCGCATGTTTTGGATCGACACCCATATCGCCCTTGTCGTTGTCGCCACCCTGGCGCTTTTCGCCGCCATCGTGGTGATCCAGCAGCGCCGCACCCCTCAATCGGCCGTCGCCTGGGTGCTGTTCATCGCGCTTCTTCCCTATGTGGCCTTGCCGATCTTTCTGGCGCTGGGCTTTCGCAAACGCGGTTCGCGCTTCCCGCCGATCCGGTTTTCGGCAAACAAGGACGGGGTGCGGCCGGTCGGATACGATATCGCGCACGTGTTCACCGCCTTCGGTCTGCCCGCAGCGACGAGCGAGAACAGGTTCACGCTGCATGAAACGGGCGAGGACGCCTATGCCGACCTGTTCGGGGCCATCGAGGGCGCCACCGAGCGGCTTGACGTCATCTTCTATCTGCTGGCGGACGACCCGATCGGCGAGCGGTTCGTCCGCGCGCTGGCGCGCAAGGCGCAGGAGGGGGTGCGGGTGCGCCTGATCCTCGACCGGCTGGGCGCGTTGAAACGCCCGCGCGCCGCGCTGCGCGATTTCTCCGAGGCGGGCGGCCGGCTGCGCTATTTCTCGCCGTTCCTGCATGCCCCCGACAACGGCCACATGAACCTGCGAAATCATCGCAAGATGGTGATCGCCGACGGTGCGACCGTCTTCGCGGGCGGGCGCAATGTCGGCCAGGAATATCTTGGTCCGGACCCCTCGCCGGATCGCTGGGTGGATCTGTCCTTCCTGGTCGAAGGGCCGGTGGTGCAGAGCTTTCTGGATGTCTATGACTCCGACTGGGACGCGACCGGGAAAACCGCGCGGGAGCCTTCGCGCGACGCCGCCGGCGATGGCGGCGGAAGCTGCGTCTCCCAGTTCGTGCCGTCCGGGCCGGACATGCGCGACGACGCGCTTCACGACACGCTGCTGAACGCGATCCATACGTCACGGCGCCGCGTCTGGATCGCGACACCCTATTTCCTGCCGACCGAGCAATTGAGCCGCGCGCTGACCATTGCCGCCCGGCGCGGAATCGACGTGCGCTTGCTGGTGCCCGTGCGGTCCAATCAGCGCATGGCGGATTTCGCCCGCGGCGCGTACCTTCGCAACCTCTGGCAGGACGGCTGCCGCGTCCTGCTCTACCGCCTTGGCATGATGCATGCGAAGATGGGCGTGATCGACGACTGCGCCTGGGTCGGCTCCGCCAATTTCGATGTCCGCAGCATGCTCTTGAATTTCGAAACGGCGCTTTTCCTGTATGATCCCGACTGCGTCGGGCGCCTGGCGGACTGGTTCGAAGCCCGCCAGCGCGATTGCGACGAGGGCATCGCGGAGGCCGGCCTTGCGCGGCGCGTGACCGAAGGTCTGTTTCGCCTTGGCGCGCCGATGCTATGACCGGCCGGGTCCTGGATACGCTGCGGATCGCCAGCTACAACATCCGCAAGGCCGTGGGCACCGACCGGCGGCGGCATCCGCATCGCGTGCTGGACGTGATCGCGGCCTTGGAGGCCGACATCATGTTGCTGCAGGAGGCGGACCGGCGGTTGCCTCCGCGCCCCTCGGCGCTGCCGATGAACGACATCACGCGCGAGACCGGGCTGATCCCCGTGCGCCCGCGCCACAACGAGGTGAGCCTCGGCTGGCACGGCAACGCGCTGCTTCTGCGGCCGGAAATCACCGTGGCCGGGCTGCGCCACCTGGATC
>JBAVQZ010000424.1:0-8797 GCA_049694515.1 Paracoccaceae bacterium
CGGTGGCCCTCCGGGCCGGGGCGTCTGGCCCCGGTCCGGAGGGGGCAATTGCGTTCAGCGGCCGGGCGTCAGCCCCAGCACTTCTTGAGGCCCTCCTCCGAAGAGGTCGACGGGATGCCTTCGACCGGCTGATCGGTGATCAGCTCGACCCCGGTATTGACGAAATCCAGGCCTTCGGAATTCTCCGGTTTCTTGCCGGTTTCGGCGAAGGTCTTGATCGCCTCGATGCCCTTTGAGGCCATGAGCAGCGGGAATTGCATCGAGGTCGCGCCGATGATGCCTTCCTTGACATTCTGCACCCCGGGGCAGCCCCCGTCCACAGAAACGATCAGCGCCTGATCCTCGAGGCCGACCGATTTCAGCGCCTCATAGGCGCCGGCGGCGGCAGGCTCGTTGATCGTGTAGACGACATTGACGCCAGGATCTTTCTGAAGAAGGTTTTCCATGGCCGTACGGCCACCCTGCTCGTTGCCGTTGGTGACGTCATGGCCAACGATGCGCGGATCGTCCTCGTCGCCGATCTTGGTCTCTTCCTTGATGTCCACGCCGAAGCCGCTCAGGAAACCCTGGTCGCGCAGGTAATCGACCGAAACGCCCGACGGGTTCAGGTCGAGCAGAGCGATCTTGGCGTCCGCCGCCTTGTCGCCCAGGGTCGCCTTGGCCCATTCGCCGATCAGCACGCCGGCCTTGAAGTTGTCCGTGGCGAAGGTCGCGTCAGCGGTGTCGGCCGGCTCGAACGGGGTGTCGAGCGCGATCACCAGGATGCCGTTGTCGCGCGCCTCGGTCACCACCGGGGCCAGCGCGCGGCTGTCGGACGGGGTGATCAAGATGCCCTTGGCGCCAGCGGCGATGCAGCTTTCGACGGCTGCGATCTGCGTCTCGACGTCACCGTCGAGCTTGCCGGCATAAGTCTGAAGGTCGATTCCGGCCTTCTCGGCGCCCTGCTGCGCGCCTTCCTTCATCTTCACGAAAAACGGATTGGTGTCGGTCTTGGTGATGAGGCAGGCCGTGATGTCCTGCGCGAAAGCGGGCGCGGCCAGCGTGCCGAGCGCAACGGTCGCCGCAAGGGTGGTTTTCAGTTTGCTGTGCATGAGTGTTCCTCCCGGTTATGCGATGTCTCACGGGCCCTCCCGGCCGCGTGATGATCGGGCGCAGCCCTTTTCGGATAACGCCACTCCCTATTTACATGACGAATCAGTTCTCCTGTCAATAAATAAATCACGTGGATTTATTATTGACCAATGCCCGACGATCGGAAATGATGCGTATGAGGTCAGGAGGACGAAAGGTGGATCAACGCCAGCCGCAGAAAAAGACGGAACCCGCTGTTCCGCCCGCCTTGCTCGGCTCAAACCAGAGCGGGATGCGCGAGCGAAATGAACGCTTGGTTCTTTCGCTCATCCGTACGCACGGGGCATTGGCCAAGGCGCAGATCGCACGCATGACCAAGCTGTCGGCGCAAACGGTCTCGGTCATCATGCGCCGACTCGAAAATGATGGCCTGCTCGTGCGCGGAGAGCCGGTTCGCGGCAAGGTGGGTCAACCCTCGATCCCGATG
Organism: Paracoccaceae bacterium; assembly: GCA_049694515.1. Lineage (GTDB taxonomy): Bacteria > Pseudomonadota > Alphaproteobacteria > Rhodobacterales > Rhodobacteraceae > JADQCB01. The sequence goes on from JBAVQZ010000424.1 coordinate 1,559, forward strand.
TCGCTGGCCCCGGAAGGAGCGCTTTTCCTGGGGCTCAAGATCGGTCGGCGCAGCATGGATCTCGTGCTCACCAACTTCCTGGGCGAAGTGAAGGACAGGGTTTGGCGCACGCATCTCTTCCCGACTCCGGACGGGACGATCGCCTTTGCACACGACGCTGTGGATCAACTTGTCCGGCCGCTCGACAGGGCTTCGCGCGAGCGCATCGCCGGACTCGGGATTGCGATTCCGTTCTTTCTGTGGAACTGGGCCCAGTGGCTTGGAGTGCCCGACGAGACGATGGCGGCATGGCGCACTGCCGACATCCGGTCCGACATCGCGGCCCGGTACGATTTCCCGGTAATTCTCGAAAACGACGCAACCGCCGCCTGCGGCGCCGAACTGGTCTTCGGCCCCCCGGACGCACCACGCGATTTTCTATATTTCTTCGTGGGTTTCTTCATCGGGGGCGGTGTCGTGCTGAACGGGGCTCTCTACACCGGTCCCGGAAACAACGCCGGGGCGCTCGGTCCAATGCCTGTGCCGGGACCCTCCGGCGAAACCCGGCAGTTAATAGACTTGGCCTCGCTGTCGGTGCTGGAACGCGCGCTTCAGGAGGCCGGCCAGGACACCACATTCCTCTGGGAAGGCACCGACAACTGGACAGTGGACGAGGACATCCTGGAGAACTGGATCGACGGCGCGGGGCGGGCACTGGCCTATGCCGTCGCTGCCGCCGTTTCGCTGATGGATTTTCAGGCAGTGACGATCGATGGCGGGCTTCCCGCGGGGATACGCGCGCGCATCGTGGAAAGGTGCCGCACCGCGCTGTCGGAGATCAACCTGGCCGGCCTAAACCCGCCCGAAATACGCGAGGGCAGCATCGGTCCCGATGCGCGCGCTCTGGGCGCCGCAAGCCTTCCGCTTTCGCGGGCCTTCCTGATCGAGGGGTAGCCGGCCCGGATAATCGGGTTGGCGCTCGGGCCGGTCCGGTCCCGCCGAAACGGCACGGATTTTGTGCCTGAAGTTCATGACAGAAAATATGCGCCCCCCAAAGAATGTCTCAGCGGAAATGGACAAAAAAGATCCGTTCTGGTGGAGCGCGCCCCTTGGGCTGGACAGTTTGGCTCCAAGATATTGACCGGGTCCAGGTTCTCATAAGGAGAACCGCATGACCAGGCAACACCGCAGCCACAGCACGGCATGGACGCGCGCGTCAGCCGAGGTCAGGGCAAACCATCAAGTGCCCGTCTGCACGACAAAAAGACCTGACAGGGTCCAGGCATCAGGCCGTCGCGGTTTCAGATGAAAGTCTTGCAATCACATTCCGTTTGTTGGATATACGCGGACCACAATAAGCCCTCGGCGGAGTGCACCGCCGAGGGCTAAGATTGACTGAAATGAGAGGCAACCACTCACGAGAACGCCTCGAAACGATAATGCTTGGACGTTGGTCCAAGGGTAATAAATTGTCAATATGATAATTTCTTGGATGTTTCTCCGACCTGGCATTATCGTTTCCTTATGGACTGAGATGCCGGTCACTGTGCAAGGCATGAAATGGATAAATTGAACGCCATAACCGAACTGAGAGACATCTTGCGTCAGATGGAGCGCGATGTCGGTCTCGAAGACCTGAGCGATGCGGAATGGAACGTTCTGCTGGCGGCCCGCAACCTGACGCGCGCGGCCGGGGATGTCGTTGCCTCGGAGGATATCCGAAATCATCGACTGGTGACGTCGATCGCTCAGGCGACCTATCACCGCGCGCTCCGCGCTCTCGTCGACATGGGGCTTCTTGAAAGAGCGAACGGATCGAGGGCGAAATCCTATTGCGTGCGATCCGACATGGCCGGCCATTGATCCGGCAATTTCGAGTTTCGACCGGTTTGCGAGATCCAGCGACTTGCGCCCACGACGCGTTCCAGTCCAGAACGTGCGGGGCGGCATGAAAAGACTGCTTGCCGTGCGGGAGCCGATCGCGAGTTTCGCGATCATCGTTTTCGCCTACGTACTTTGTCACGGAATCACTGCCTTTGCCGTGACGCCCGTCCAGCGCTATTTCCTCGCCGACATCACGATTTTCGCGAGCCTTGTCTACCTGCCGCACGGCGTCCGCGTTCTGGCGACATGGCTTTTCGGGTCGAAGGCGTTCTTTCCGTTGCTCGCGGGCGCAACCCTGGCCGAGATCCTATTCACGCCTGACTCCGTGCGATCCCATTTGGATCCGGCGATCCTTGAATCCATCGCGGTCGGTGCGTTCTCGGCGCCGTTGTCGTTTGAGATCCTGCGGCTGTTCGGGAGAAACCTGTATGCGAAGCAGGCGCGCCGGATCAGTTGGAAATGGCTGATCCTTGCGGGAGCATTGGCATCCGGGATCAATTCCGTCGGCCAGTCCATCGTGTTCCGCGGTCTCATCCTGCCCGACGAATTCATGTCGGTGCTGGCCATCTACGCGATCGGCGATCTTGTCGGGCTCATCGTTACGATGATTGTACTGATGATGATCTTCCGCTGGATACGGATATCGGATAGCCGCATCTGACCGAGGACGAAATGCGCGGTGCGACTGAGGCCGCGATCGTCAACTGAGGCGAACGTTTCGTCTCAGTCATTTGGCGGGGATCCTGAGGCGGCTTTGTTGATGGCTTGGATGCCCCCATACAGGCACAGATTGCCCGCGGTGGAATTTTTCGGCATTGTGGGTCCCCAACGCTACTTGCCATAATGCGTGATTTGCCGGACTACTGGTGAATGCGTGCGGAGGCATATTGGGCCGATTGCGAAAAGCGAATGAATTCACGGCTTCTTTTTTCTGCTTCCGTCCTGGCGTTCCTGTCTTTGTGCCCGGCATGGGCCACCGACGCGGTGAAGGGCATCGAAACAGGTTTCATCAGCTACAACGGCGTCGATGAACGCTGCGTCCGCATCTCTCCGATCCCGGGCGGCGACTACGACAAGGGAGATATCGAAGACGAAACAGAGCTTTGTGAACTCGATTTCTACGACGATAAACTTGCGGTGTGCCCCAAGACCTGGGCAACGAGCATCGGCGCGGTCATTTATGACATCACCTCGGGTCCGTTCAAGGGCCGGCGCCGGGAGTTCCAGGAAGAGGCGTGCCTTGCCGGCCGATTGGCCAAATATATCGCCAGGAAAGATCTGGGCAAACTAAAGATCACGATGAACCAACGGTTCACGAGCGGAACCTTCTCGACCTCGTCACTTCTGTATTATCATTTTTCCAGGTATTTCGACTTTACCGCCAAGATCCCGGTGGCCGTCTGGCGCAATATGGATGCACAGGTGTTCAAGGATGAAATTGCGGAAGGCGGATTCGGAATCAGCAGCCTCAATACTATGTGGCGGCGGAACGCCATGGCGTGGCGTGTCATGCTGTCGGCCCTGAGCGACCCGGACACCTATTCGAAGCCGGCCGGTTTTGGTACGCCTGACGACATTTTTTCCGCGGATCGAACCAAGGTCTACGGAGCGCTGCTCGATGGCTCAGGGAATGCCTACGGACCAGAATTTAATGGCCCGCTCGATGCGTCATGGGGCAAAGCAGGATATCAGGCGCTTCAACGGACCCCGGCCTATATCGCCCTCCGATATGATGGATCGCTGAGCGAGGCGATCGCGCGCGGTATTGACGCAATGCAGGATCTGCCGCCTGCGCCGGAGGGTGGGAAAAAGTGGCCCGTTTCGTCTCAGCAAATGGCGTTCTGGATGCGCGAATGGTCAGAGATTGCGCTGATCGACTTTATCATGAGCCAGCAGGACCGGCCCGGAAATATCGACTTCAGGGCCTATTACTACTGGGTCGAAAACGGCGACCTCAAGCATGTGCGGGCCGACGATCGGGCCCCTGTTGACGGATCAATCCCCGAGGACGCCATTCTGATCCGAAGGACGCGGGTCAACGACAACGATGCCGGCGGAAGGCCGATTTTTGAGAATTTTGCCAGAGAGACGGGGATGCTGGAAAACCTGCGCCATTTCGACAGCAAGATTTATACGCGCCTGATGGAGCTTGACGCCGATTTCAAGTCGCGCGGAGCAATTCTTCGATGGCTTGAGAGCAGTCTCGGACTGGAGCCGGCGGATGTGAAGATGATCGTCGACAACACATCCGACGCGTCCGCGATCCTGCGCGGTCTCTGTGAGCGGGGCGAGATGCGTTTCGATCTGAACCCGAAAAGGGTCTTCGAATCCGGCGATATGACCTCCGACATCATCTCCTGTCGAACAACGCTACCGGCCCCAATATTTCGGGTTGGTCCCCAATAGTGTGGGGGCACGACGGAGCGCGTTATTTCTTGATCTTCCAGATCGCCTTTTCGGTGTTGATCACTTGCGTCAGCTTGCGTTCTACACCGGCATGCCCGTCCGGTGTTTTGGCGCGGAAAAGGATCGAGGCACCGAACTTGTCCAAGCTTCGGCGCACTGCGATCACAGGCCACCCCAATTCGTTGAGATGATCGGTCAGCCGTTTGATCTCTGGTTCGACGTCCTCTTCATTGATGCTTCGCAGACTAATTTCGTATCCGGTGACGATGCCGGTCATCCAGATGATGCCGAATGCTGCAGCGGCGATCAGAATACCCATGATCGGCAGGTTGAGGCCGACGCAAAGACCGATCAGCGTGACCACAATCACCTCCACCGTGTTGGATGAATCGTCAAGTGTCGAACGAAAGCGCAGAAGCCCGCCGATGCCAAAGATCACGAAGCCGATGAAATAGCCGTGCTGCGTGACAAGGAAGCCGATTGCCATGCCAATCAGACCATAAAGCAGATAAAGCCGCGGCAGGAGCAGATCGTCGACCTTGGGAGTGCTCTTGCGGTGTACTGGGTGAAAGGCGATCGTTGCCGAGAGCGCAAGCGTGAGCAATGTTTCCAGCAGGAACAAGCCCATCAGGACCGGGCGGAAGAGCTCCTGCAAGGTGCCGTCGAGAGCCTGAAATTCCGTTCCGGGATAAAGGCCGCCCATCGGAGCGCCGTTGACGGCGCCGCTAGCGTCAATCGTGGCCTGCGCCAGCGCTGGGGTCTGTATCAGGTACAGGCCGAGCGCGCAGAGGGTGATTTGCGACGGCCACATAGAGAAAGGGCGCATGCGGGAAAGGGAAATTTCTGCGACCTCAAAAATCGTACTCAGATCCCTGAACTATATTCCGGTGCGCGTTTCCAAGTAAAGGAATGTTGCGGGTCGTGCCGGAAATTCCGTGATGCAATGCGTCCGGAACGATAGTCGTGTCCAGCCCGGTGGCACGCCGGGCCGCCCGGAACCATTGCCGAAAATCGGCATTCCGCCGGTGTCGCATTGGCGCCGTCACATTGCCATCGTTGGACGTGTCGCTGGCGCCGCGCACCCGGTCCGTCGGCGTTTCTCTGGAACTGCCGGAATCCGTGCGGCCCCGGTATGCGAAGCCCCGATTTCCCCCTTGACGCCCCCCGGCTCCTCCCTTACCTAGCCTCTCGCTCTTGGCGGAGTAGCTCAGTTGGTTAGAGCAGTGGAATCATAATCCATGTGTCGGGGGTTCAAGTCCCTCCTCCGCTACCAAAATTTTACATAAAATCAGGATCGTCTGCGGGGAAGCTGTTTGCCCCGGTCAGTTCGCGCTTGAACAGCCTTCGTTCCAACCCGCGTCCAGGCCGACCCAAGGGTCCGCCGACAGATATGTGGCCTCACAGGACCACTCGTTGCATCACGGCGGGTTAACTCGGATATGGCCCTGGTGGTGAACCGGGAAATACCGATGCCGCTGATCTTTGGTAAAGCGCCGGGGCCGACGATAACGCGGCCGGACATCCCCTCGTGCGGGCCTTCACGGCGCGGCGTCCCCGTGTTTGCGGCCGCATGACGTTGATACAAGCCGGCCGTGCCGAGAGATTCGGGCGGTGAGGCCGGGGGGGTGGTTGTCTTTCGAGGGTGGCATCACAGGTAGTGGATGGCGGCGCGGGACTTGCCTCGGACCCATCCGGGCGCCGCGCCTTGGAAACGAAAGGAGAGCAGGATGAGCGACCGGACCCTTTTCATCACAGGCGCATCCTCGGGCATCGGCGCGGCGACCGCGCGCGCTGCGGTCAAGGCCGGCTGGAATGTCGGGCTGATGGCGCGCAGCGGCGACAAGCTGGACGCTTTGCGCGACGAGCTTGGCGACAACGCACTGCCGCTACAAGGAGATGCGACCGACCTCGCGCAGCAGCAGAAGGCCGTCGCCGCGCTGGCCGAGGCCTATGGCGGAATTCACGCCGCCTTCGCCAACGCGGGCACCGGCCTCGACACGCCGGGGACCGAGGCGGGCGACCCCGAGGAATGGCGCCGCATGGTGGACCTGAACATCATGGCGCTGCTCTACACCGCGCGGGTCAGCCTGCCGGAACTGCGCAAGACCAGGGGCCATTTGGTGCTGACCGGCTCGGCCGCCGGGCGCCGGCACATCCCCGGCTCGATCTATGGGGCAAGCAAGTGGTTCGTGCATGGCTATGCCGGCAACATGTCCGAGGAGATGCGCGAATGGGGCGGGCGCTGCACCGTCATCGCGCCGGGCATGGTCGACACACCCTTTTTCGACCAGCCCAAGCCCGACAAACTGCAGCCCGAGGACGTGGCCAATGCCGTGATCTTTGCCCTCGGCCAGGACCCGCGCGCCGAGGTGCGCGAGGTGCATGTGATGCCGACCGGCTGAAGGGTGAACACAATCCGGTATCCGCAAAGGCAGCGCCCGGCCCGGCGGCGCAGGCGCTGCCCCCGGCGTTTCTGACGGGCAATGTGACGCGTCAAGGTGCCCCGGCCCGCATCATCCCCTCGCGTCCAGATAGGCGATCAGGCCGTTGTACGTCGCCATTTTCGGGTAATCCGCCTCGGGCATCTCGACCTTCAGCGCCTTGCCCAGTGCCGTTACGAGGTTCAGGAAATCCAGCGAGTCGATGTCGAACTCCTCTCGCAGTTCGCCGTCGCGGTCGATCTCGTCGGGGTCGATGTCGGGGGCGATGCGGCGCAGCTCGCCCCGCAGGGTCTTTTCGATTTCGTCCTTGGTCATAATGTCTCCGGCGCTTGCAGGTGTTTGTCGATGGCGCGCAGGAACAGCGCGCCGCGATGGCCGTCGCTGACCCGGTGATCGGCGGCCAAAGTCAGGGTCACGCCGAGACGCGGCTCGATACGTCCTTCGGTCACGACCGCACGCTCGGTGGGCGTGCCCACGCCGACGATGGCGACCTGCGGCGGGTAGATCACGGCGTAAAGCTGCTCCACCC
>JBAVQZ010000425.1:0-2111 GCA_049694515.1 Paracoccaceae bacterium
GCGTCATAGCTTTCGGGGTCGAACGGATCTTCCGCCGGGATCACCTCGCGCCCGAACAGCCAGGACAGCCGCCCGGCATCCAGGTTTCCGCGCTGGAAGGGCGCATCGCCGAAATGCTCCCACAGCGCCGCCATGAAGCCTGAATCGGCGCGGCGGTCGGCCGGGCGGCGGTCGGCATAGCGTTGCCGCGCGACAAGAGGTGTCGCGCCTTTCTTGCTGTCGCGCCGGATGGTGAACTGGAAATCGGTGCCGGGCAGCCGGCCGGGAAAGCCCCTGTGTTTCAGCATGGGACCCTCCCGCGCCGGCCGGGCCTGCCGATATCAAAGCCCCGCGGCCGGAGATTGCTCCGAAGGAATTTCCTGCATCCCGCCGCTCTCGCTATCGCCCGGAGGGCAGATCGTCGGATCGTCGGCATACTCGCCGCCCTGTTCGCAGCCCGGCTGCCTGACCATCTCGCAGATCGGAAGTTCGGCGGTGTAGGCGCCGCCGATCTCCTGGTCGGGCGGGCGGCAACTGGGATTGCCATACTTGTCGAAGACGGGCTCGGCATAAATCGGTTCGGGCGCCGGGGCCGGTTTGGGCGCGCATCCGGCCGCAAAGCCCAGAACCACCGCGCCGAGGACAACAGAAAGTCTCGAAAACATTCGAATCCTCCCGCAAGTGCATTGGTCACGATGCGGGAAGTGTATGAAATATATGGGAAAATATCAAGGCCACGCGGATGGCGTCGCGGCGCGTCCGTCGGGGCGGGCCTGACGGCCCGCCCCCATGGGATGTCAGTACTTGCTGTAAACCGGCTCTTTGGCGATCGGCTCAGGCTGGGTATAGACGACTTCTTCCTTCTTCGCAGCGCAGGCGGCGGTAAAGGCCACGAGGCTGACGGCGAGGAGAATCTTGACGCTTTTCGGCATTCTTCACTCCTGTTTACAATTGCGACCGGTCCGGGGTGAACCCGGCCGGTCAGTCCGTTGAAAAGGCTCACGGTTGTGTGACCCGGCGTGATGATAGCGCATTGCGGGCCGCGCGCATATGCCCAGAATACCGTTAAGCGTTGATGTGGCGGAAAAACTTCATTCCCGGGCGTGCGTCTGCCCATGCCGGCGGATTGATGCCGTTGCATCAGAAGCCCTCCCAGATACAGGCGCCGTCCTCGGGGCGGTACGCGTCGAAGAATTGCGTCACCTCAGGGTCGGCCTCGCCAAAGGCGATCGGCCGGTCGGAGAGCGAAATGACGATCTGCGACACTTCGGGCCCCGTATCGGAAATCCGCGGCAGGGCGTAGCTTTCACACAGAAAGGCCATGTCGGCCTCCGCCTCCTCGAACCCGACCGAACCGCCCTGTTTCGCGATCTGCGGCGCGACGAAACGAAACCGCGCGGTGAGCCCGGCCGGTCCGGCCTCCCCCCGGATCACGTCCAGGAAGAAAACCGGTTGGCCCGACGGCACGTCGATCGCTTCCTCGGCGGCCATGACCGGCAGCATCGCCCCGGCCGAGAGCAGGAAGGCGGCCGGAGCGGCCCATGACAATTGCTCCAGGCACCGCATCGCCACCTCAATCCCCGGCCTTGCGCATAAGCACCCGGCGCGCCTTCGTCTCGGGCGGAGTCAGCGCCTCGATCACGCCCAGCGCCGCCAGCTCCAGGGCCTGCGCGTCGGCCGTACGGGCGCGCAGATCAACGATCACCGCGCCGCCGGGCGTCACGGCCGACTCGAAGAACGGCATGTAAGTGCTTATCGGATAGTGGAATCCGCAGGACTTGAAGCTCACCGCGAGATCGACCGGACCGACTGCGAGCGGGTCTGCCCGTTCCGGGTTGACCGTCTTCACACGCTCGGCGGCGACGCCATTAGCCTCCATCAGCTGGCGCGCCACGTCCATGTCAGTGTAGGCGGCCGCCTCCTTCTCGTATCCAAAGTTGCGGCGGTCGTTCGTCTCGATGTCGATCAGCAGGTGCTCGGTTCCGAAATGCCGCGCCATGAAAAGATCGAAAAGCGCATATCCGCAGCCGATATCCGCGACCCGCCGCGGCGCGAGAGACTCGAGAACCGGCAGCATTTCGCGGAACTCGGCATGAACGATGCCCGCGACCCGGCGCGCGATCTCCAGCCCC
>JBAVQZ010000426.1:0-2606 GCA_049694515.1 Paracoccaceae bacterium
CCCCTGGTCGAGCGCGGTCTTCGCGGTGATCAGGCTGCCCGAGCGTGCCGCCGCCTCCACCACCACGACTGCGCGTGCGAGGCCCGAGACGATCCGGTTGCGCCGTGGAAAATGGCGCGCCTGCGGATAAACGCCCATCGGCTGCTCCGACAGCAAAAGGCCGGTTTCGGCGATCCTGTCGGCCAGGCCCGCGTTCTCGGCGGGATATATCGCATCCACCCCGCCGGCCATCACGGCGATCGTGCCGCTGTCGAGAGAGGCGATGTGCGCGGCGGTATCCACCCCGCGCGCGAGTCCCGACACCGTTACCATCCCGGCCTCGCCAAGGTCCGCTGCCAGTTTGCGCGCCATGCGTGTGCCCAGCGACGAGGCGTTGCGCGCGCCCACCAGAGCGACGAGAGGGCGGTGCAGAAGCTGCCGATCTCCCCGGACCCAGATCAGCGGTGGCGGATCGGGAATCTCGGCCAGCGCCGCCGGGTAGTCTTGCGCGCCAAAGGCGATCAGGGTCGCGCCGGCGGCGCGGCCCGCGTCAATCTCGGCCAGGGCGGCGTCGCGCGGGAAGGGGGCGTAGCGCTGGACCCCGGCGGAGCGGGCGACCTCGGGCAGGGCGTCGAGCGCCGCCTCGGCGCTGCCATGCTCTGCCATAAGCCGGAAAAAGGTGGTCGCGCCGACACGGCGCGACCGAATGAGACGGAGCCACGCGACCAGGGACTCTTCCTGGGTGGGTGGTGCGAGGGGGTGGGTGGAAGAATATGTGTCCACTGTCCGCATGACTCCGCTCATTCTCGGGCCGAGTCTTCGCGCAAGACGGTTAACGCATGGTGAACACCGTCGGGATTTTTCGTGGCGCCGCGCCGGCGGCGGTCAGGTCGCCGATCCGCCCACCGTCAGCCCGCCGATCAGCAGCGTCGGCTGGCCGACGCCCACCGGCACCCATTGCCCCGCCTTGCCGCAATTGCCGATGCCGGGGTCCAGCGCCATGTCGTTGCCGATGGCACGGATCTTCTGCAGCGCGGTCGGCCCGTCTCCGATCAGCGTCGCGCCCTTCACCGGCGCGCCGATCTTTCCGTTCTGCACCCGATATGCCTCGGTGCAGGAGAACACGAACTTGCCATTGGTGATGTCCACCTGACCGCCGCCGAAACCCACGGCATAGATGCCGTCCTTCACGTCGGCCACGATGTCCGCGGGGTCCGTATCGCCCGACAGCATGTAGGTGTTCGTCATGCGCGGCATCGGGATATGGGCAAAACTCTCGCGCCGGCCGTTGCCGGTGGCCTCCATCCCCATCAGGCGGGCATTCTGCCTGTCCTGCATGTAACCGACCAGGACGCCATCCTCGATCAGCACGTTCTTTCCCGAGGGCGTCCCCTCGTCGTCGAAGGAGATGGAGCCGCGCCGGTCGGGAATGGTTCCGTCATCCAGCACCGTCACGCCCCTGGACGCGACCTGCTTTCCCATCAGCCCGGCAAAGGCGGAACTTCCCTTGCGGTTGAAATCCCCTTCCAGCCCGTGGCCGACGGCCTCGTGCAGCAGGATGCCGGGCCACCCGGCGCCGAGCGCCACATCCATCACCCCTGCCGGTGCGGGAACGGCCGAGAGATTGACCAGCGCGATCCGAAGCGCCTCGCGCGTTACGTCCTGCCAATGGGCGGGATCGATCAGCCCGGTCAGCCCGGTGCGTCCGCCGCCGCCCATCATGCCGCTTTCACGCCTGCCGTTCTCCTCGACGATGACCGAGACGTTGAGGCGCGTCATCGGCCGCGTGTCGCTCAGCAGGCCGCCGTCGGGGCGCAGGATGAAGACCTCCTGAAGCGACGCGGCGAGTGTCGCCGACACCTGCACCACGCGCCTGTCAAGTGCGCGGGCGAAGGCGTCGATCTCGCGCAGCGTCTCGATCTTCACGGGGAAGGCCGCGTCATTCATGGGGTCGGCGTCCGTATAAAGACGCCGGTTCGTTGCCTGGGGCGCATCGGCCATCACCCCGCCTCCGTCGCCCACCGCCAGTCGTGCGGTTTCGCAGGCGCGCCGGAGCGCCGCCTCGCTGATCTCGGTGGAGTGGGCATAGCCCGCCGTCTCGCCCTTTACGGCGCGCAGGCCGAACCCTTCCGAGGCATCGTAGCTGGCGGTCCTGATTCTTCCGTCGTCGAAAACCAGTGCCTCCGACCGGCGGCGTTCCAGGAACAGTTCGCCGTCATCGGCGCCTGCCGTGGCCGTGCGCAGCAGCGACAATGCCTGCGACTCGTCGAGCGTGTCGGAAAATGGGCGAAAGCGCGGATGATCCATTGGTGCTCCTGATGCATGTCGTTGAGCCAGATCAAATCGCGGCCCAATGCCGCAACAACATGGCTTGTTTCATCCGCCCTAATATGGTTTTTGGGGGCGGGAACTCAACGGCCCGCCTGAAATACGGGGGTCGTGCGGCAGCCCCGGCTGCGACACGAACAGGGAATGAACATGCGGATTTCGAATTTGGTTTCCGGCCTCTGGGCCGCAGGTGCTGCTACGATGACGGCCGCTTCGGCCATGGCGCAGAATGGGCCCGACGGGCTGAAAATCATTGGTCAGCCGGTTCAGGGCGGCGTGAACTTCCAGCCGGCGGGCAC
>JBAVQZ010000427.1:0-2825 GCA_049694515.1 Paracoccaceae bacterium
GGGCTGGGCCGCGTCCTGTCTGGATGCCGGTCTCTCGGTATCGCTTCTGGTGCCGGACGAGGCCGGGCAGGCCGACCTCGCGGCACGGATCGCCGCGATCCATGACGAAGCCGTGGTGCGCCAGCGCATGTCGCCGGCGCAGCGCGACGAAAAAAGGGCGCGCCGGGACGTGTCGGGTGGCCGCGCGGCACTGAATGCTGTCGATCTGGTGATTTCCGTCGGCGCGGAGGATCTTGCCCCGCTGGAGGCGGCGACGCGGCCCGGGGCGATATTGGCGTCTGCCGTGCCGCCGGGCCATGCGGTGACGCCCGACGGCCTGTCGCGTCCGGCCGATCTGGTCGGCCTTCAGGTGACGTCGCCCGCCCATGTGGCGCGACTGGTCGAAGTCCTGTCCGGACCGGGCACGGCGCCGGACGTGCTGCTGACCCTTATGCGCCTGTTCAAAAAGACGGGCCGCGTGGCGGTGCTCAGCCCCGCCGAAGAGGGGGGAATCGGCGCGGCGGTTTGGGGTGCCTGCGTCTGGGTGGCCGAGGCCCTGGTCTCCATGGGCGCCGCGCCGGAAGAAGTCGATGACGCGCTGCGCGGATACGGCTTTACGCGCACGCCGTTCCAGACGCGCACGCCGCGCACCACCCGCGGCACGCCGCGCGATTTCGCGACAGATGAGATCGTCCAGCGCTGTCTGGTCGCCATGGCAAACACGGGCGCGCTTCTTGTCGAAGCGGGCGCGGCGCGCCGACCGTCGGATGTGGATATGGTGATGATCCACGGATACGGCTTTCCGCGCTGGCATGGCGGGCCTATGATGGCTGCCGATCTGACCGGCTTGCTGCTGGTGAAGGAAACGCTGAAGGTCCTCACCGGTGAGGATGCGGGCTTCTGGGCGCCGTCCGACCTGTTCGATGAATTGATCAAGAATGGTCGTCATTTCGCCGACCTGAACGATTGACGAGATGATGACGTGCCCGGGGCAGGTCGGTCGCCGCGTCAGCCGAGGAAGATGCCCAGCAGGACCAGCATCAGGCCGAGGACGGAAATCAGCAGCGACCCCATGTTGAGCATGACAACCTTCTGAAGCCGTGCGCGCAGTTCCGCGTCGGGAAGCCCCGCAAACTTGGCGGCAATCGCCAGAACGACACACAGAATCAGCCCGGCGAGTCCGACGAGCGCCACCGCCGCTCCAGACCAGATCAGAATGTCCATCGCCTGCCTCTCATACTCTTGAAAGGCCAGCTAGCCGATCAGACGCGCCCATGCAAGCACGGCGGATTTTCACATCACGTCGCGGCGATATCCCGCCCGCCGCGACCGGGGCTTGCGGCGCGGGCTGGCGGACGGTATCGGAAAGGCCACCGACCGGATTTGGCGAGGCAGAAATGGACGACAACGTGATCGACAGCAGCTACCGCGTGACGGCCGACGAGCTGCGCGCCTTCATTGAGCGATTTGAACGGCTGGAGGCCGACAAGAAGGACATTGCCGACCAGCAGAAGGAAGTGATGGCCGAGGCCAAGGGGCGTGGCTACGACACGAAGGTCATGCGAAAGGTCATCGCGCTGCGCAAGCGCGACAAGGACGATATCGCCGAGGAGGAGGCCGTGCTGGACATGTACAAGGAAGCTTTGGGCATGTCGTGAGTCCCGCACGCGGTATCGCCCAAGGTAGCTTCGTTCCACCCACAGGCGGGCCTTGCGGATAGGCACCTCTTCAAGACCTCAGGCCCGCCAGTTCAGCAGCCGCTTCTCGACCAGCCCGATGGTGAAGCTTACCAACACGCCAAGCACCGACAGGATCGTAACGCCTGCGAAGAGACGCTCGAGGTCATAGAGCGATCCCGCCTGAAGGATATAGGCCCCGACACCGTACTCGGCGCCAAGCATCTCGGCCGCGACAAGAAGAATGATGGCGATGGCCAGGCTAATGCGAAGACCTGACAGGATGCCGGGCATCGCACCGGGCAGCACGATCTTTCGGACGATGGAAAACCACGACAGGCCGAAGCTCTGGCCCATGCGGATCAGCGTCCGGTCCACGTTGTCCACCGCGCCATAGGTGGCGACCACGGTGGGGGTGAACGTGCCGAAGGCGATCAGCGCGTATTTCGACGGCTCGTCGATGCCGAACCAGATCACGAAGAGCGGCAGCAGCGCGATCTTCGGGATCGGGAACAGCGCCGCGACCAGCGGCACAAGCCCCGCCCGCGCCCAGGAGAAGAGCCCGATCATCACGCCCGTGAAAACGCCCGCCGAGACGCCGATGACCGAGCCCACCAGCAACCGCGACAGCGAGGGCAGCAAAAGATGGTTCCAGAGCGCACCGCTCTGGTAAAGCTCGACAAAGGTGGCCAGAACGTCCGAAGGGCGCGGCAGGGTCAGGGCCGAAATCCAGCCCTGCCGGGTCCCGAGTTCGACAAGCCCGATCAGAAGCATGAAAACCGCCGCGCCGACCCAGCGTATCGGTTTTGGCGAGAACCCGCCGCCGCGGAAAGTCACCGGGCGGGCCGTGTGGGCAGTTTGGCCGTTGACACCGCCGAGGTGCGTCGAAATCTCAGTCATCGACAAGCTCCTCATCCGCCGCACGCGCCTCGTCGCGCATGATTTCCCACAACCGCTTCTGGCACGCCTCGATCTCCGGGTCAGCGGGGTCGCGCTCGGCCAGCGGCGTGTCGATGGTCACGACCTCGCGGACCTGCCCGGGGCGGCGCGAGAGCACCACGATCTCGTGGCCCAGGCGCACGGCCTCGGCCAGGTTGTGAGTGACATAGACGGCCGTGAATGGGCTGCGTGTCCAAAGCCCGATGAGGTCGTCCATCAGCAGTTCACGCG
>JBAVQZ010000428.1:0-2936 GCA_049694515.1 Paracoccaceae bacterium
CACCTATGCGGCGGGCAACAAGCTTTATTGCGTTCACGAAGCTGACAGCGCCGAGGAAATCTACCGCCATGCGAAGGAGGGGGGCTTCCCTGCTGACCTCGTTGCTGAGATCAAGAACACCTTCGGACCGGAAACGGCGACCCGCTGAGTGTAGCTGCACCATCCCGGAAGCTGGGCGAACATCGGCGTGCGGTGGACAAGGTGAGTGATGGCCTTGGGCGGAGAGGCGGTATCCGATGTGGAGATGGCGAAGGCAGCGACGGGCCGGGTTTTCCAACGCACGCTCGCTGCATCCGCGAAATGCTGCAACTGCACAGTGAGGCAAGAAGGGCTCGGAGCGGTCATTGCGCTCCGAGCCCAGAGATTGCTCGCCTGCACCATTTACCGCAAAGCGCTGGCGTTTCGGGGCGCGCCTTGCTTTCGTGCCGTATCGGCGTCGTCAGTGCGCGGTCGCGGCCGGCGGCTCGTCCCTTGCGGCCAGCGCCGCCTTGGTCGCCGCCTCTTCGGCCGCCTCGTCCCATTCGATGGGCTCGGGCTGGCGCACCAGCGCGTGTTTCAGAACGTCGCGGACATTCTCGACCGGGATGATTTTCAGCCCCTGCTTCACGTTGTCGGGGATCTCGGCCAGGTCCTTCTCGTTCTCCTCGGGGATGAGCACCGTCTTGATGCCGCCCCTGAGCGCGGCCAGCAGTTTCTCCTTCAGCCCGCCGATCGGCAGCACGTTGCCGCGCAGCGTGACCTCGCCGGTCATGGCGATATCCTTGCGGACCGGGATCTGCGTCAGAACCGACACGATGGAGGTGACCATCGCCACACCCGCGCTGGGACCGTCCTTGGGCGTCGCGCCCTCGGGCACGTGGACGTGGATATCCAGCGTCTCGAAGGTGGGCGGCTTGACCCCGATGGACGGCGCGATCGAGCGCACGAAGCTTGACGCCGCGTCGATCGACTCCTTCATCACGTCACCCAGCTTGCCGGTGGTCTTCATCCGGCCCTTGCCGGGCAGGCGCAGCGCCTCGATCGACAGCAGGTCGCCGCCGACGGAGGTCCAGGCGAGTCCCGTCACCACGCCGATCTGGTCGTCCTTCTCGGCCAAGCCGTAGCGGAACCGCTTCACGCCGAGGAAATCCTCGAGGTTCTCGGGCGTTACGACGACTTTCTCGACCTCTTTCTTGACCAGCATCGTCACCGCCTTGCGGGCCAGCTTGGCGATCTCGCGCTCAAGGTTCCGCACGCCCGCCTCGCGGGTATAGGTGCGGATCATCTCGGTCAGCGCGGCATCGGTCAGCTCGAACTCGGTCTTTTTCAGGCCGTGGTTCTTGACCTGTTTGGCGATCAGGTGCTGCTTGGCGATCTCGCGCTTCTCGTCCTCGGTGTAGCCCGCCAGCGGGATGATCTCCATCCGGTCCAGAAGCGGCCCCGGCATGTTGTAGGTGTTCGCCGTGGTGATGAACATCACGTTGGACAGGTCGTACTCCACCTCGAGATAGTGATCGACGAAGGTCGAGTTCTGTTCCGGATCCAGAACCTCCAGCATCGCCGAGGCCGGATCGCCGCGGAAATCCTGACCCATCTTGTCGATCTCGTCGAGCAGGATCAGCGGATTCGTGGTCTTGGCCTTCTTCAGCGACTGGATGATCTTGCCCGGCATCGAGCCGATATAGGTCCGGCGGTGGCCGCGGATCTCGGACTCGTCGCGCACGCCGCCAAGGCTGATACGGATGAACTCGCGCCCGGTGGCGCGGGCCACCGACTTGCCCAGGCTCGTCTTGCCCACGCCCGGCGGTCCGACGAGGCACAGGATCGGCCCCTTCAGCTTCTTGCTGCGTTGCTGCACGGCCAGATACTCGACGATCCGCTCCTTGACCTTCTCCAGGCCGTAGTGATCGTCGTCCAGCACCTTCTCGGCGCGGCTCAGATCCTTCTTGACGCGGGACTTCACGCCCCACGGGATCGACAGCATCCAGTCGAGGTAGTTGCGCACGACGGTCGCCTCGGCCGACATCGGCGACATCGACTTCAGCTTCTTGACCTCGGCCTCGGCCTTCTCGCGCGCCTCTTTGGACAGCTTGGTATCGGCTATCTTCTCTTCCAGCTCGGCGATCTCGTTCTGACCGTCTTCGCCGTCGCCCAACTCCTTCTGAATGGCCTTCATCTGCTCATTCAGGTAATATTCGCGCTGGGTGCGCTCCATCTGGCTCTTGACGCGGGTCTTGATCTTCTTCTCGACCTGCAGGACCGACATCTCGCCCTGCATCAGGCCATAGATCTTCTCCAGCCGCTCGGCGACCGACAGCGTCTCCAGAAGCTCCTGCTTCTGTTCCACCTCGATGCCCAGATGGCCGGCCACCAGATCGGCCAGCTTCGCCGGCTCGCGGGTCTCGGAGACCGCCGAAAGCGCCTCTTCAGGGATGTTCTTCTTGATCTTGGCGTAGCGCTCGAACTCGTTGCTGACCGAACGCACCAGCGCCTCCAGCATCGCCGGGTCGCCCGGCTCCTCGGCCAGCATCTCGGCGCGGGCCTCGAAGAACTCATCGTTGTCCAGAAACTCGCTGATCCGCACCCGGGCGCGGCCCTCGACCAACACCTTCACCGTGCCGTCAGGCAGCTTGAGAAGCTGAAGCACATTGGCCAGCACGCCGGCGCGGTAGATGCCATCGCTGGTCGGATCGTCCACCGCCGGGTCGATCTGGCTGGACAGCAGGATCTGCTTGTCGTCGGCC
Source organism: Paracoccaceae bacterium (assembly GCA_049694515.1). Taxonomy (GTDB): domain Bacteria; phylum Pseudomonadota; class Alphaproteobacteria; order Rhodobacterales; family Rhodobacteraceae; genus JADQCB01. Next base: position 2,724 of record JBAVQZ010000428.1, read on the forward strand.
ATCACCTCTTCCAGCGCGCGGACGGATTTCTCGCGGCCCACGAACAGCGGGACGATCATGTGCGGGAACACAACGATGTCGCGCAGCGGCAGGACGGGATAGGATTGGCTGGTTTGCTCGTTCATGCTCTTTCCTCGGTTGGCAAGAGGGCACCGGCCCCGTTCATCGGCAGCCACAGGCCCTCTCCGGACTTGGGATCAATATCTGGGGGGT
>JBAVQZ010000429.1:0-8114 GCA_049694515.1 Paracoccaceae bacterium
GTCTATGACCGTTATGACCGCGCCGGCGGGCTGATGACCTATGGCATTCCCGGCTTCAAGCTGGAAAAGGACGTGGTCCTGCGCCGCGCCGGTCAGCTTGAACAGGCAGGGGTCGAGTTCGTGCTGAATTGCGATGTGGGCAAGGATATCAGCTTTGACGCGCTGCGCGGCCGCCACGACGCGGTGCTGATCGCCACCGGCGTCTACAAAAGCCGCGACCTGCCCGCCCCGGGCGCCGGCGCCGAAGGTATCGTACGCGCGATCGACTTCCTGACCGCCTCCAACCGCAAGAGCTTTGGCGACGAGGTGCCCGAGTTCGACAGCGGCGAACTGAACGCCGAGGGAAAGCGCGTCGTGGTCGTCGGCGGCGGCGATACGGCGATGGACTGTGTGCGCACGGCGATCCGGCAGGGCGCGACCAGCGTGAAATGCCTGTATCGCCGGGACCGCGCGAACATGCCCGGCTCCCAGCGCGAGGTGGCAAATGCCGAGGAGGAAGGCGTCGAATTCGTCTGGCTCTCGGCGCCGAAAGGATTCACCGGCGACAAGGTGGAACAGGTGATGATCCAGAAGATGCGGCTGGGGGCGCCGGATGCCACCGGGCGGCAGTCGCCCGAGGTGATCGAGGGCGCGGATTACACCGACGGCGTCGATCTGGTGATCAAGGCGCTGGGTTTCGAGCCCGAGGATCTGCCGACGCTTTGGGGCGAAGACGCGCTGGAGGTGACCCGCTGGGGCACGGTGAAGGCCGATTTCCGTACCCATGCGACCAGCCTGCCCGGCGTCTATGCGGTGGGCGACATCGTGCGCGGCGCGAGCCTTGTGGTCTGGGCTATCCGCGACGGGCGCGAGGCGGCCGACAGCATCCTCGACTACCTCGCGCAGCCCGCGCAAGTGGCAGCTGAGTGAGACGACGCGATGCACCGGACGTGCACAGACCGTACACAGCTTGTGCATACGATAGCCCGATCCGCGGATCAGGCCCTGAAGCGAAAGGTCAGAAAGTTTGACCTTACGGGTGAGCGGAACATGAAAGCGGCAAGACCCATCCTGACGGCCCTCGCGGCCCCTGCCCTCTGGGCGGGGATGGCGGCCTTTTCGCCGGCCGCGGCGTTCACCGCGCCTGCGGGTTGCGCCACTTTCCTGACGCTCCAGATGAAGGGCTGCCAGATGGCGCTTTTCTGGCGCTGCGACGCGCAGAAGGACCGGGTCTGGCAGGCCTCGTTCGACGATCACGGCCCGCTTGCGGTCTCGCTTTATGATCGCGAGTTCCAGTGGCTGGACACCTATTACACCGCCGACAGCACGCGCGAGACGCTTGCCGAACCCGGCCGCGACCCCGTTTCGATGAGCGAGCTGCTGGCCACCGGCAAAGACAGCTACGGCTTCACGCTGTCCGCCGATGACGGCCAAAACAAAAGGCGGCTGCACGTGGTGGGCAACGACCGGCTGACGGGCCAGACGGTCGAGATCGACGGCGTGAAGCTTCGCCCGGCCGAAACGGAAGTGACGATCCGCACCGAGGACGGCACGGTGGATTACCAGTCCACCGGGCGGCAATACGTCTCGGCCGAGATGCGGCTGTTCTTTCTGGGGACCGAAACGGTGATGCAGAAGGACGGGCCGGTGCTTTACGACAACACGCCGGTCGATTTCATCTTTCCCGGCGAGCCCGGCTTCGGCGCGACCCGTCCGCTTTATGAATGTGAAACAGTGACTTCCGACATCGGCCCCGCCGATGCCCCGTCCCGAGGATGAGGAGACGACCATGACGAAATATGATGCCGACTGGGTGGCCCGCGAGGAAGCCAACCGCAAGTGGATGGCCGAGAACGGCCTGTATCGCGAAGAGGACGAGCATTCCTCCTGCGGGGTGGGGTTGGTCGTCTCGCTGGACGGCAAGCCCGACCGGAAGGTCGTCGAGAACGGGATCAACGCGCTGAAGGCGATCTGGCATCGCGGCGCGGTGGACGCCGACGGCAAGACCGGCGACGGGGCGGGCATCCATGTCCAGATCCCGGTGCCCTTCTTCTATGACCAGATCCGCCGCACCGGCCACGAGCCGCATACCGAAGAGCTGATCGCCGTGGGCCAGGTCTTCCTGCCGCGCACCGATTTCGGCGCGCAGGAGAAATGCCGAACCATCGTCGAGGCCGAAGTGCTTCGGATGGGCTATTACATCTATGGCTGGCGCCACGTTCCGGTGAACATCGAGGTTCTGGGCGAAAAGGCCAACGCGACCCGGCCCGAGATCGAGCAGATCATCATCTCGAATGCCAAGGGGGTGGACGAGGACACGTTCGAGCGCGAGCTGTACGTGATCCGCCGCCGTATCGAAAAGGCCGCCGCCGCCGCGCAGGTGCCCAGCCTCTATATCTGCTCGCTGTCCTGCCGCTCGGTCATCTACAAGGGCATGATGCTGGCCGAGCAGGTGGCCGAGTTCTACCCCGACCTGAAGGACGAGCGGTTCGAAAGCGCCTTCGCGATCTACCACCAGCGCTATTCGACGAACACCTTCCCGCAATGGTGGCTGGCGCAACCCTTCCGGATGCTGGCCCATAACGGCGAGATCAACACGCTTAAGGGCAACCTGAACTGGATGAGAAGCCACGAGATCCGCATGACCTCGGCGGCCTTCGGCGATCTGGCGGACGACATCAAGCCGATCGTCGCGCAGGGCTCGTCGGATTCCGCCGCGCTGGACGCCGTGTTCGAGGTTCTGGTCCGCGCCGGGCGCAACGCGCCGATGGCCAAGACCATGCTCGTGCCGGAATCCTGGTCGAAGCAGGCCGTGGAACTGCCGGAAAGCTGGCGCGACATGTATTCCTACTGCAACAGCGTGATGGAGCCGTGGGACGGCCCCGCCGCACTGGCGATGACGGACGGCCGCTGGGTCTGCGCCGGGCTCGACCGAAACGGGCTGCGGCCGATGCGCTATGTCGTGACCGGCGACGGGCTTCTGATCGCCGGTTCCGAAGCGGGCATGGTGCCCACCAACGAGGCCACGGTGCGCGAAAAGGGCGCGCTGGGGCCGGGCCAGATGATCGCCGTGGACATGGCCGAGGGCAAGCTGTTCCACGATGTCGAGATCAAGAACAAGCTGGCCGAGGCGCAGCCCTTCGGCGAGTGGGTCGGAAAGATCACCGAGCTGGACGAGGCGCTGAGCAGGGTCAACGAGACGGCGCTGTTCTCGGGCGCCGAGCTGCGCAAGCGCCAGATCGCCGCCGGCTACAGCCTGGAGGAGCTGGAACAGATCCTGCTGCCCATGGCCGAGGACGGGAAAGAGGCCATCGCCTCGATGGGCGACGACACGCCCGCCGCGGTGCTGAGCGACAAGTACCGCCCGCTGAGCCACTATTTCCGTCAGAACTTCAGCCAGGTGACCAACCCGCCTATCGACAGCTTGCGCGAGTTTCGGGTGATGAGCCTCAAGACGCGGTTCGGCAACCTCAAGAACGTGCTGGACGAGGACAGCAGCCAGACCGAGATCCTGGTGCTGGAAAGCCCCTTCGTGGGCAACGCCCAGTTCGACGAGATGGTGCGCCAGTTCAACGCGCCGATGGTCGAGATCGACTGCACCTTCCCTGCCGGCAAGGGGCCCGAGGCGCTGCACGAGGCGCTCAAGCGCATCCGGGCCGAAGCCGAGGACGCGGTGCGATCGGGCACCGGGCACCTGGTGCTGACCGATCAGCATCAGGGCGAGGACAAGGTTGCGATGCCGATGATCCTGGCCACCAGCGCGGTGCACAGCTGGCTGACGCGCAAGGGGCTGCGCACCTTCTCGTCGCTGAACGTGCGGTCGGCCGAATGCGTCGACCCGCATTACTTCGCCGTGCTTATCGGCTGCGGCGCGACCACTGTGAACGCCTATCTCGCCGAGGACAGCCTGGCCGACCGCATCGGCCGCGGGCTGCTTGACGGCACGCTGACCGAGGCGGTGGCCCGCTACCGCAAGGCGGTGGATCTGGGCCTGCTGAAGATCATGTCGAAGATGGGCATCTCGGTCATCTCGTCCTATCGCGGCGGCATCAATTTCGAGGCGGTCGGCCTGAGCCGGGCGATGTGCGCGGAATATTTCCCCGGCATGCACAGCCGCATCTCGGGCATCGGCGTGTCGGGCATCCAGCGCAAGCTGGAGGCGGTGCATGCGCTGGGCTGGAAGGGCGGCAGCGACATCCTGCCGATCGGCGGTTTCTACAAGGCGCGGCGCACCGGTGAGAAACACGCCTGGGAGGCGCAGACCATGCACATGCTGCAATCGGCCTGCGACCGGTCCTCGTACGAGATGTGGAAGAAGTACTCGGCGGCGATGCGGGCCAATCCGCCGATCCATGTTCGCGACCTGCTGGACATCAAGCCGCTGGGCAAGGCCGTGCCGCTGGAGGAGGTGGAGAGCATCACCTCGATCCGCAAGCGGTTCGTCACGCCGGGCATGAGCCTGGGCGCGCTGAGCCCCGAGGCGCACAAGACGCTGAACGTTGCAATGAACCGGATCGGTGCCAAGTCGGACAGTGGCGAGGGCGGCGAGGATCCGGCGCATTTCGAGCCCGAAGCCAATGGCGACAACCCGTCGGCCAAGATCAAGCAGGTGGCCTCGGGCCGCTTCGGCGTCACGGCCGAATACCTGAACCGCTGCGAAGAGCTGGAGATCAAGGTCGCCCAGGGCGCCAAGCCCGGCGAGGGCGGCCAATTACCCGGCATGAAGGTGACCAAGTTGATCGCGCGGCTGCGCCACTCGACCCCCGGCGTGACGTTGATCAGCCCGCCGCCGCATCACGACATCTATTCCATCGAGGATCTGGCGCAACTGATCTATGACCTCAAGCAGATCAACCCGCGCGTCAAGGTGACGGTGAAGCTCGTCGCCAGTTCGGGCGTCGGCACGATCGCTGCGGGCGTGGCCAAGGCCAAGGCCGACGTGATCCTGATCTCGGGCCATAACGGCGGCACCGGGGCCAGCCCCGCGACCAGCATCAAATATGCCGGCCTGCCCTGGGAGATGGGGCTGACCGAGACGCACCAGGTGCTGAGCATGAACAAGCTTCGCGAACGGATCACGCTGCGCACCGATGGCGGGCTGCGCACCGGGCGCGACATCGTGATGGCGGCGATGATGGGGGCCGAGGAATACGGCATCGGTACCGCCGCGCTGATCTCGATGGGCTGCATCATGGTGCGCCAGTGCCAGTCGAACACCTGCCCGGTGGGCGTGTGCACCCAGGACCCGCGCCTGCGCGAGAAGTTCACCGGCAATGCCGACAAGGTGGTCAACCTGATCTCGTTCTACGCGCAGGAAGTGCGCGAGATCCTGTCCTCCATCGGCGCGCGGTCGCTGGACGAGGTGATCGGCCGGGCCGATCTGCTGAGCCAGGTCAGCCGCGGCTCGGCGCATCTGGACGATCTTGACCTGAACCCGCTGCTGATCACGGTGGACGGCGCGCACAAGGCCGTTCTGGACCGCGAGAAGCCCCGCAACCCGGTGCCCGACACGCTGGACGCAGAGATCGTCAAGGACGGGCGGCGCTTCTTCGAGGATGGCGAGAAGATGCAGCTGAGCTATGCGGTACGCAACACGCAGCGCTCGGTCGGTACCCGCGCATCGAGCCATATCGTGCAGCGTTTCGGAATGAACAACAGCCTTCAGCCCGACCACCTGACGGTGAAGCTGTCCGGCTCGGCCGGGCAGTCGCTGGGCGCGTTCCTGGCGCCGGGGCTGAAGCTGGAAGTGTCTGGCGATGCCAACGACTATGTCGGCAAGGGCCTGTCGGGCGGCACGATCGTGGTGCGCCCGCCGATGGCCAGTTCGCTTGTCGCCTCGGAGAACACGATCATCGGCAACACCGTGCTTTACGGCGCGACGGCCGGTTATCTCTTCGCCGCGGGCCGTGCGGGCGAGCGGTTCGCGGTGCGCAACTCGGGCGCGCATGTGGTGATCGAGGGCTGCGGCAGCAACGGGTGCGAATACATGACCGGCGGGGTCGCGGTCATCCTTGGGTCGGTGGGCGCGAACTTCGGCGCCGGCATGACCGGGGGCATGGCCTATCTCTATGACCCTGAGGGCCAGGCGCATGACATGATGAACCTTGAGACGATTGTCACCTGCCCCGTCACCGTCGCCCATTGGGAGGCGGAGCTCAAGGGCCTGATCGAGCGCCACCTCGCCGAGACCGGCAGCCGCAGGGCCGCCGACATCATCCAGCACTGGGATCTGGAGAGGGGCAATTTCATCCAGATCTGCGCGCGCGAGATGTTGCCGCATCTGACCCATCCGCTGGGCATCGAGGAGGAGGCGATGCCGGCGGAGTGAGGCGCGGCGAAGGATGAGCCGGGCCGGGCGCCGCCGCCCGGCCCGGTTTCTTTTTGTCAGGGCGGCTGGGGGCTTCCCGCCCCCTCTTCGCCTGCGGCGAATTCACCGCCGTGAGTATTTCGGCCGGGAAGAAAACAGGGCGCGGTCTTTCGGCGGGCCTTCCGGGCCGCGGGCGGCGCGGTTAAGGTGGGCGCGTGGCGAAAAGGGCAGCGAAGTCGAAAAGCAGGGACACGCCCCTGAAATGGGTGTTGCGGCCGGTGCGGCGCGCGGCGCGCTATGCGCTGCGCGGGGCGCTGGGGCTGTTCCTGCTGGCCGTGCTGCTGATCATGCTGTTCCGCTTCGTGCCGCCGCCCACCACCTTCACCATCCTGTCGGAAGGGCTGCGCCTGGGCGGGGTGGAGCGGCATTGGGTGTCGATCGACCGCGTGCCGCCCGAGATTCGCCGCGCCGTGGTGGCCGCGGAGGATGCCAATTTCTGCAACCACTGGGGCTTCGACGTGAAGGCGATCCGCGCCGCGCTGAAGGAGGGCGCGGCGCGCGGCGCCTCGACCATCAGCCAGCAGACGGTGAAGAACGTTTTCCTCTGGCAGGGCCGGAGCTGGCCGCGCAAGGCGCTGGAGGCGCTGCTGACCCCGGTGGTCGAGGCGCTGTGGCCCAAGCGGCGCATCCTGGAGGTCTATCTGAACGTGGCCGAGTTCGGCGAGGGCGTGTTCGGCATCGACGCGGCGGCGCGGCACTATTTCGGCGTCGCGCCCGACAAGCTGTCGGCGGCGCAGGGCGCGCGGCTGGCGGTGGTCCTGCCCAGCCCGAAGGAGCGCAACCCCGCGAACCTGCCGACCTGGCTGCGCAAGCGCGCGGCGCGGGTGCAGGGCGGCGCGGCCACGATAGAGGCGGATGGCCGCGCATCCTGTTTCGACAGTTGAAAATCCGGGCGCGGCGCGGCATGAGGGGTAAGTTTCCAAAAGAACAGAGCCATCCGACATGAACCGACTGTTTCACGTCCCGCTTTCGCCCTTCTGCCGCAAGGTCCGGCTGGTGCTGGCCGAAAAGAAGATCGAGGTGGAACTGGTCGAGGAGCGATACTGGGAGCAGGACCCCGATTTCATGCGCCGCAACCCGGCCGGCAAGGTGCCGGTGCTGCGGATGGACGGGCGCACCATGGCCGAGAGCCAGGCGATCTGCGAATATGTCGAGGAGACGCATCCGACCCCGCCCCTGATGCCCGGCAGCCCGGCCGAGAGGTATGAGGCGCGGCGGCTGATCTTCTGGTTCGACGACAAGTTCCACGACGAGGTGACCTCGAAGCTGCTTTACGAACGGGTCAACAAGAAGGTGATGGCGCAGGGCTACCCCGACAGCCGGAACGTCAAGTCGGGCGCGCAGAAGATCAAGTATCACCTGGATTACATGGGCTGGCTGCTGGACCAGCGGCGCTGGCTGGCCGGCGACGTGATGACCCTGGCCGATTTCACCGCCGCCGCGCATCTGTCCTGCCTCGACTATATCAGCGACGTGGACTGGAACCGCAGCGAGGGCGTCAAGGACTGGTACGCCAAGATCAAGTCGCGCCCGGCCTTCCGCGGCCTGCTGGCCGACCAGGTGCCGGGTTTTCCGCCGCCGCCGCATTATGCCGATCTTGATTTCTGAGGCCCGCAGGCGGGCCGAAGGGGGCGTCCTGCCCCCTCTGCGCCTGCGGCGCATTCACCCCCGGGGATATTTGTCCGAAAGAGAAGCCCCGTGCCGGCGCTGAAACGGGCACTCGCGGCGCGCGCGCTGGAGGAAGGCTTCGCTGCCTGCCGGGTGACAC
>JBAVQZ010000430.1:0-9222 GCA_049694515.1 Paracoccaceae bacterium
CGGCACCGCCTTCCGCCACCGGCCTGATCGAGGGCGTGGCGCCTTCGGGGGCGGCGGCAGAAAGTGTTGCCGCGGCGCTTGCGGCGATCTGGTCCGGGGTTTGTGGGGTGTCCGCCACGGAGTCCGAGGCTTGCGCCGGAACGGCCTCTGCCAGCGGGCGGCGGAAGATCAGCATGTTCTGGAAGCGCGTCGTCTTGCCGGTCAGACCCTGACGCTCCTCGCAGGGCAGGGTGTCGGCGCGCTGGTATTCCCACCCGTCGCGGCCCATCCGGTTCATCAGGCTGGACAGGGCTTGGGCAAACCGATCTTCGGTGCTGCGCAGGCCCTTGGCCTTCTCACCCTTCGCGGGCGCGGGCACGACCTTGTATTCGTATTGCATCATTTCCAAAATCCCCCCGGATCACGTTGCCCCTGAACGTAGCGCCTTTGCGCGGCGGAGTCCAAGCACGACCCGCGGTTTTCCGCCGTGCTGCTGTCCTGTCGCAACGTCCGGGGCGCTCAGCCCAGTTTTGCCGAGACGATCTCGTTCACAGCCTTGGGATTGGCCTTGCCCCCGGTGGCCTTCATCACCTGGCCCACGAACCAGCCCGCCAGCTTGGGATTCTGCTTGGCCTTTTCCACCTGTTCGGGGTTGGCGGCGATAATCTCGTCCACGACCTTCTCGATCGCGGCGGTGTCGGTGACCTGCTTCATGCCGCGATCTTCGACGATCTTCGCCGGGTCGCCGCCTTCGGTATAGACGATCTCGAACAGGTCCTTGGCGATCTTGCCCGAGATGTCGCCCCTGGCGATCAGGTCGATGATCCCGCCAAGCTGACCGGGTGAAACGGGCGAGTCGGCGATGTCGTGCTCTTCCTTCTTCAGTCGGCCGAACAGCTCGTTGATGACCCAGTTGGCCGCCATCTTGCCGTCGCGCCCCTCGGCCACGGCCTCGAAATAGGCGGCGTTCTCGGCCTCGGCGGTCAGAACGCCGGCGTCGTATTCGGTCAGCCCGAAATCCAGCACGAAGCGCGCCTTCTTCTCGTCCGGCAGTTCGGGCAGCGAGTCACGGATGCCGTCCACCCAATCCTGCTCGATCTCCAGCGGCAGAAGGTCGGGGCACGGGAAATAACGGTAGTCGTGCGCCTCTTCCTTGGAGCGCATCGAGCGCGTCTCGCCCTTGTCGGGATCATACAGCCGGGTTTCCTGCACCACCTTTCCGCCATCCTCGATGATGGCGATCTGGCGGCGCGCCTCATGCTCGATCGCCTGCTGGATGAAGCGCATGGAGTTCATGTTCTTGATCTCGCAGCGCGTGCCCAGATGACTGAAATCCTGGGTCTCCTGGTATTTCTCGTAATCTCCCGGACGGCAGACCGACACGTTCACGTCGGCGCGCAGGTTGCCGTTCTGCATGTTGCCGTCGCAGGTGCCCAGATAGCGCAGGATCTGACGCAGCTTGCCGACATACGCCGCCGCCTCTTCCGGGCCGCGGATGTCGGGGCGGCTGACGATTTCCATCAGCGCGACGCCGGTGCGGTTGAGATCGACGAAGGACATCGTCGGGTCCATGTCGTGGATCGACTTGCCGGCGTCCTGCTCGATATGGATGCGCTCGATCCGCACGCGCCGCGCGACACCGGGGCCCATGTCCACCAGCACCTCGCCCTCGCCGACGATGGGGTGATAGAGCTGGCTGATCTGATAACCCTGCGGCAGGTCCGGGTAGAAATAGTTCTTGCGGTCGAAGGCGCTCACCAGGTTGATCTTCGCCTTCAGGCCCAGCCCGGTACGCACCGCCTGCTCGACGCAGAAGTCGTTGATCACCGGCAGCATCCCCGGCATGGCGGCATCGACGAAAGAGACGTTGGAATTCGGCTCGGCGCCGAATTGCGTCGACGCGCCGGAAAACAGCTTGGCCTTGGAGGCCACCTGCGCGTGCACCTCGAGCCCGATGACGAGTTCCCAGTCCTGCTTTGCGCCGGCAATGACTTTCGGGTCGGGTGCGGTATAGGTGAGGTCGAGCATCTGATCCGTCCTGTCAGGGGTCTTGCCGCGTTCTAGGCCAGCCGTCGGACGGGGGCAAGAGGCCGCCGATCCGGCTGGGGTGATCGGGCAGGGCCCGCCCTTGGCTTTGCACGCCGTATCGACCGCGCGCCTCCGGAAATGGGGCGCGGCGCCGGGGCCAGCGGCGGGCTTCCGCCTGTGCCGCAGCGCGGCATTGCCAAAGCGCTGTTTTTTCGCCAATCTCGACCCGCCGGACAGACAGGGTCCGGTCCAATGGCACGGGGTCACGATGCGAAAAATGATGGGTGCGGTTCTGCTCCTGCTGCTGCCGCTCGGCTGTGGCGGCGGCGATGCGGACGTGGCGCGGGCCTCGACGGCCCTGCCGAAGATGCGCTGGGACGCGCAGCGCCCCTCGGACGAGGCGCAGGCCTGGACCCGCGCGACGCTGGGTGCGTTGCAGTCGCACGGGGCGGACCTTGAACAGATCGTGCCCGCGGACATCACCAATTACTGCCCCGCCTATCCGAACGCTTCGGTCGCCGACCGGCGGGCCTTCTGGGCCGGTTTGTTCTCGGCGCTGGCCAAGTATGAAAGCACCTGGAATCCGAATGCGGTCGGCGGCGGCGGACGCTGGTTCGGGCTGGTGCAGATCGCCCCTGGCACGGCACGCCACTACGGCTGTCGCGCGACGTCGGGCGAGGCGCTCAAGGATGGCTCGCTCAACCTGTCCTGCGCCGTGCGGATCGCGGCGAACACCGTGGCGCGCGACGGGGTCGTTTCCTCGTCCGGGCGTGGGATCGCGGCCGATTGGGGGCCGTTCCACGACCCGTCGAAAGTTGCCGACATTTCTGCCTGGACCCGGGCGCAATCCTACTGCCGCTAGGCGCCCGGTCGCCCTAGACGCTGCCCTGAAGCGAGCGCGCCCAGCTTGGCCGGCGCGAGCTGTCCAGCAGGCTGACCGTCGGCGCGTGGCGCCCACCCAGGGCCAACGTCTCGCGCCGCAGCATCTCGATCCCGTCCTGGGAACCGGACGGCAGCGCGGCGGCCGGTATCGGCGCGCCCACCGTCACCCGGTAGGGCTGGCGGGCCTTGTTCAGGGTCTCGTGGAACAGGGTGATGTCGCGCAGGGTCGGGTGGATCAGGTCGAACAGGTAGAACAGCACCGAGTTGCGGGCGCGGACGTTGATCGGGATCACGGGCAGGTCGAACTTGCGCGCGATCATCGCGGCCGAGGCCATCCAGGGCCGTTCGAACAGCCGCAGACCGCGCCGTTTGGCCAGCCGGCCGGAGGGGAAGATCACCCCCATGCGCCCGGCCTCCATCGCTCTGCGGGTATAGGCCATCGTCTCGCGCGTCTTGGAATGGCTGCGCCGGTTCTCGCGCCATTCCACTGGGGCGATGATCTGTTCCATCTGCGGCAGGATCCGCAGGATGTCGCTGTTGGCATAGAAGAACAGGTCGGGCCGGATCTTCGACAGCACGCTCCACAGCATGATTCCGTCGGCGATGCCCGTCGGGTGGTTGGCCACGACCAGCGCCGGCCCCGAGCGCGGGATGTTCTCCAGCCCCGTGGCCTTGACGTCACGCGCCAGAAGCCGGGCCATCTCGTCCATGATGACGGGGGAGGGGTGGTCCTGCAACGCTTCGCCCAGCGCCAATGTCCGTGGGTATCCAAGCAGCCGGGTCAGAACCCGCCTGGAGGGTGCGCTCCACGGATGCTGCGCGAACAGCCAGGGCGCGCGCTCCTCGATCAGGGGGTCCATTCTTTCCCGCATGCGGTCTGTCACCATATTGGCGTGACGGTTCAATGACATCTGACGCTATACTCTCGTTCGAGGTCAAGGCCAATGACCCAGCGCAACGGGCGGGCGGGAACTTGCCGCCTCATGTTGCGTCCGGCCCCAGCATGCGCCCCACCATCTCGCCCATGTCGCGGGACAGCCCGTCGCGCGCGCGGATCCGTTCCAGCGCGGCGCGGATCAACGCCTGGCGGTCCGCGTCATAGCGCGCCCAGGTCTCGAAGGCGGTGGACATGCGCGCCGCGGTCTGCGGGTTGATCGCGTCCAGCCGGATCAGCCAGTCGGCCACCAAGTCATAAGACGCGCCCGAGGGGTCGTGAAACCCTGCCGCGTTCATCGCCAGCGCCCCGATCACCGCGCGGAAGCGGTTGGGGTTCTTCCAGTCGAAATCGGGATGTTCGGTCAGGCGGCGCGCCGTGGCGGCGGCCTTGTCGGGCGCGGCCTGCGCGGCCTGAAGCGCGAACCACTTGTCCATCACCAGCCGGTCGCCCGACCATTGCCGGTAAAAGGCAGCGATCTCTTCCTGGCCCTTGTCGATCGCCAGCAGGCAGGACAGCGCGCCCAGCTGGTCGGTCATGTTGTCGGCCTGGGCGAATTGCGCCGCGGCCTGCGCGCCGTCGTCCAGTCGCGAGAGGTAGCCGAGCGCCGCCTGCCGCATGGCCCGCCGCCCGGCATCGCGCGCATCCGGCGAGTAGGGGCCGGGGCAGGCCATTTCGGAATGCAGCCGGGGCAGCATGTCCGACAGATGTCCCGCCACCGCCTTCCGAAGCCGTTCTTCGGCCGCGTGGATCGCCCAGGGATCCGGCGTCACGCCGCTGTCATGCAGCGACTGGGCCATGTCGTCCTCGGACGGCAGGCGCAGCGCCAGCGCGCGGAAGGCGGGATCGAGGCTTTCGTCGGCTGCCATGGCGCGCAGGGCGTCCAGATAGGCCGGGCCGGGCGAGGCGCCGTCGGCGACCATTTGCATCAGCACGTCCTTGGCCAACCTGCGGCCGGCCTCCCACTTGTTGAACGGGTCGGTGTCATGCGCCAGCAGGAAGGCGCGCTCCTCGGCGCTGCTTTCGCGCTCAAGGATCACCGGGGCCGAGAAGCCGCGCAGGATCGACGGGACCGGTTTCGACGCCAGCCCCTCGAAGCTGAAGCTCTGTTCGGCCCGCGTCATCTCCAGCACCGTGGTCGGCACCACCTCGTCGCCATTGGGGTTCAGCAGCCCCACGGCGATCGGGATCACCTGCGGGTCCTTGTCGGGCTGGCCGGGGGTCGGCGGCGTGTGCTGGCTGAAATGCAGGGTATAGGTGCCGTCGGCATAGGCTTCGCGCACCGACAGGCGCGGCGTGCCCGCCTGCGAATACCAGCGCGCGAATTGCGACAGGTCGCGCCCGGTGGCGTCCTGGAACACCGCCAGCCAGTCCTCGATCGTCGCCGCATCGCCGTCGTGACGCCGGAAATACAGATCCAAGGCCGCCTTGTAGCCGTCCTCGCCGACAAGGCGGCGCAGCATCCCGATCACCTCGGCGCCCTTCTCATAGACGGTGGCGGTATAGAAATTGTTGATCTCGACATAGCTCTCGGGCCGGACCGGATGCGCCAGCGGGCCGTTATCCTCGCGGAACTGGCGGCCGCGCAGCTGCATCACGTCCTCGATCCGCTTGACCGCGTGGCTGCGCATGTCGCCCGAGAATTGCTGATCGCGGAACACGGTCAGCCCTTCCTTGAGGCAAAGCTGGAACCAGTCGCGGCAGGTGACCCGGTTGCCGGTCCAGTTGTGGAAATATTCATGCGCGATGATCGCCTCGATCCGGGCGAAATCGTCGTCGGTCGCGGTTTCGGGCGAGGCGAGAACGTATTTGGAGTTGAAAATGTTCAACCCCTTGTTCTCCATAGCGCCCATATTGAAGTCATCGACGGCCACGATGTTGAAAATGTCCAAGTCGTATTCGCGGCCGTAAGCCTCTTCGTCCCACTTCATCGCCCGTTTCAGCGAGTCGAGCGCATAGGCGCACTTGTCCTCGTCCCCCGGGCGGACCCAGATGTTGAGCGCCACCTCGCGGCCGCCTCGCGTGGTGAAGCGGTCGGATTTCGCCACCAGGTCGCCGGCCACCAGCGCGAACAGATAGGCCGGCTTGGGCCAGGGATCGTGCCATTCGGCCCAGCCGTCGCCCGCGCCCGTGCGATTGCCGTTGGATAGCATCACCGGCGCGTCGCCCTCGATCCGCACGGTGAAGGGGGCCATCACGTCGGGGCGGTCGGGGTAGAAGGTGATCTTGCGGAATCCCTCGGCCTCGCACTGGGTGCAATACATGCCCTTCGACATGTAGAGCCCCTCCAGCGCGGTGTTGTCCTCGGGCGCGATCTCGACCTCGGCCTCCCATGTGAAGGGCGCGTCCGGGACGGGGCAACTCAGGCCGGTTTCGTCGATCTCGGGGCGGATTTCCTGCCCGTCTATCGCCGCCCGGATCAGGGTCAGCTGCTCGCCATGCAGAAAGAAACGCCGGTTGGCAGTCGCCGGGTTCGGGCGGAACGCGATTTTCGAAACAACGCGGGTCGAAGCTGGGGCCAGCCGGAAGGTCAGTTCGACCTTGTCGATCAGAAAGGCCGGCGGGTTGTATTCCGCAAGGTGAACCGCTGCGCTGCTGCTGTCTTTCATTGCCGTCTCCGGGATGCTGCGGGCGAAAACTGCGCCGCATCGCCCAAGGTATGGTCGCCGAAGGCGGGCTGCAACCGCCGGAATCCGGCGCAAGATCGCACAGAGGAAACGCGATGCCCGGCAGCGGAAAACGTCCGGAATTCGTCTGCGGCCGGAACAGTTTCTTCCAAAATTGGTAAATCCAACTGACCATGCCTGTTGCCTATCGGAAACAAGTTTTCTAATCGTAGGCCGCAACAGGTTGCCCAGACGCGCATTGGACGGAGGAATGGCGATGACGGAACGTATGGAAAGGGCCGGTCTCAGCGTGGATGCCACGCTTGCCGAATTCATCGAGAAACAGGCTCTGCCGGGCACCGGAGTCGAGGCGACCGCGTTCTGGCACGCGCTGTCGGCGCTGTTTCACGAACTGGGGCCGAAAAATCGCGCGCTGCTGGAACGCCGCGACGATATTCAGGAAAAGATCGACGCCTGGCACAGCGCCCATGCCGGCCAGACCCATGACGCGGACGCTTATCGCACGTTCCTGGAGGAGATCGGCTATCTCCTGCCCGAGGGCGCCGAGTTCAGCATCGAAACCGGCCTGACGGACCCCGAGATCGCCAGCCAGCCGGGTCCGCAGCTTGTGGTGCCGATCATGAACGCGCGCTACGCGCTGAACGCCGCGAACGCGCGCTGGGGTTCGCTCTATGACGCGCTTTACGGTACGGACGCTCTGGGCGATCTGCCCAAGGGCGGCGGATACGACCCCGCGCGCGGCGCCCGCGTCGTGGCCTGGGCCAAGGATTTCCTGGACGAGGTCGCGCCGCTGACCATTGGCAGCTGGGCTGAGGCCACCGACCTGTCGCCGCGCGACGGCGATCTGGTGATCACCACCGCATCGGGCGAGACGGCGCTGGCCGAGCCGGAGCAGTTTGCCGGTCATGTTATCGATGGCGACACCCTGCGCGAGGTGATCCTGACCAATCACGGCCTGCATATCCGCATCGTGCTCGACCCCTCGACGCCCGTGGGCAAGGCCGATGCGGCAGGCATCAGCGACATGCTGATGGAGGCCGCGCTGTCGTCGATCATGGATTGCGAGGACAGCGTCGCCGCCGTCGATGGCGAGGACAAGACGCTGGCCTATGCCAACTGGCTGGGCCTGATGAAGGGCGACCTGACCGAAAAGGTCGAGAAGGGCGGAAAGACCATCCAGCGGGAACTGGCCGGCGACGTGGCCTATACCGCCGCCGACGGCACGGCGGCCACCCTGAAGGGCCGCGCGCTGATGCTGGTGCGCAACGTGGGTCACCTGATGACCACCCCGGCGATCCTGACCCGCGATGGCGAAGAAGCCTATGAGGGGCTGATGGACGCGATGGTCACCACGCTGATCGCGATGCACGACCTGAAGAAGGACAGCGGGCCGCGCAACTCGGTCACCGGGTCGGTCTATGTCGTCAAGCCGAAGATGCACGGCCCCGAGGAGGTCGCCTTCGCCGACGAGATATTCACCCGCGTCGAGGCCGCGCTGGGCCTGCCGCAATTCACCGTCAAGCTGGGCATCATGGATGAGGAGCGGCGCACCAGCGCCAACCTCAAGGAGTGCATCCGCGCCGCAAAGCACCGCGTGGCCTTCATCAACACCGGCTTCCTCGACCGCACCGGCGACGAGATCCATACCTCGATGGAGGCCGGGCCGATGATCCGCAAGGGCGAGATGAAGAACACGCCATGGATCGCCGCCTACGAGGATCGCAACGTCGATATCGGCCTGGAATGCGGACTGAAGGGCCGCGCGCAGATCGGCAAGGGCATGTGGGCCATGCCCGACCTGATGGAGGACATGCTGGTCGCCAAGATCGGCCATCCCAAGGCCGGGGCAACCTGCGCCTGGGTGCCAAGCCCCACCGCCGCCACGCTGCACGCCACGCATTACCACAAGGTGAACGTGTTCGCCCGCCAGGACGAGATCGCCGCCGAGGGACGCCGCGGCACGCTGGAGGATCTGCTGACCATCCCGGTCGCGCAGGGCCACAACTGGAGCGAGGACGAGATCAACCAGGAGATCGAGAACAACGCCCAGGGCATCCTGGGCTATGTGGTGCGCTGGGTCGATCAGGGTGTGGGCTGCTCGAAGGTGCCCGACATCCATGACGTGGCGCTGATGGAGGACCGCGCGACCTGCAGGATCAGCTCTCAGGCGCTGGCCAACTGGCTGCATCACGGCGTGATCGGACCGGATCAGGCGATGGCCGCGATGCGCCGAATGGCCGAGGTCGTGGACCGCCAGAACGAGGGCGATCCGGCCTATACCCCGATGGCGCCCGATTTCGACGGCATCGCATTTCAGGCGGCCTGCGATCTGGTGTTCCGCGGCCGGGTCCAGCCCTCGGGCTATACCGAGCCGGTGCTTCATGCCCGCCGCCGCCAGGTAAAGGCGCAACGCAAAGCTTCCTGAAAGGAGAGCGACAATGGCCACGATTTCCCTGCGCAAGGCGCGCACGATGATACGAAAGACCTTCGAGAAGGGCACCGAGATGGGGCTTCAGCCGCTTTCGGCCGTGGTGCTTGACGCCGGCGGCCATGTCATCGCCTTCGAACGGCAGGACGGCGCCAGCCCCGGGCGCTTCGCGATCGCGCATGGCAAGGCCCATGGCTGCGTGATGCTGGGCATTTCCGGTTCGGCCCAGATGGCGCGGGCCGAGAAACAGGCCTATTTCATCGCCGCCGCGCGCTCGGTCTTCGACGGGCAACTCGTGCCGGTGCCCGGCGGCATCCTGCTGCGCGACCGGCGCGGGGCCGTGG
>JBAVQZ010000431.1:0-2457 GCA_049694515.1 Paracoccaceae bacterium
CTGCTGGCCGTGACGCGCTCGCCGCTGGCGGCGGCGGGGGTAATGGTGGCCGGCCTGTCCTCGGCCGCGTTCCGCATGGTCGGCCCCGTCTATGGCGAACAGATGGGGCTGCGCGCCGACCAGATCGGGCTGTTCCTTGCGATCTACGTCCTGGGCGGCGCGCTGGCGCAATACCCTGTGGGCTGGCTGGCCGACAAGTTCGACCGGCGCGCGGTGCTGATCTGGCTGTCGGTGGCGTCTATGGCGGCCTGTGCGGTCACCGTGTCCGCGGGCGGCAACGGCACCCTGTCGGTGATGCTGGCCGTGGCGCTTTTCGGGGTGACCACCTTCCCGATCTACTCGGTCGCCGCCGCCCATGCCCATGACTTCGCCGAAAGCCACGAACGGGTGGAACTGTCGGCCGCGCTGATGTTCTTTTTCGCGGTGGGCGCCATCGCCTCGCCGCTCGTCGCCTCGACCCTGATCGACCTGTTCGGCCCGCCCGCCCTGTTCGCGCTGATCGCCGCCGGCCACGCGGTCCTGGTGGTGTTCGGCCTGATGCGGATGCGCGCGCGCCCGACGGCGGAACGGCGCACCCGCTATGTCTGGGCGCCGCGCACCAGTTTCACCATCGGACGGCTGATGAAAGGCAGCCGCGACCGGCGCTAGCCATTGCCGGACGCATTCGTTAAACGGGGCCGAAACGACAGACAAAGGCACCCGGACATGTCCCGCATCCTCGTTACCTCGGCCCTGCCCTACATCAACGGCATCAAGCATCTGGGCAATCTGGTCGGCAGCCAGCTGCCCGCCGATCTTTATGCCCGCTATTGCCGCGCGCGCGGCCACGAGGTGATGTTCATTTGCGCTACCGACGAGCATGGCACACCCGCCGAACTTGCCGCCGCCAAGACCGGCGAGGATGTCGCCGCCTATTGCGAACGTATGCACAAGGTGCAGTCCGGGCTGGCCGAGGGGTTCCGCCTGTCCTTCGACCATTACGGCCGCTCGTCGTCCGAGCGCAACAAGCGCCTGACCCAGCATTTCGCGCAGAAACTGGCCGAGAACGGCTTCCTCGAGGAGGTGAGCGAGCGCCAGGTCTATTCCAACGCCGACGGCCGCTTCCTGCCCGACCGCTATATCGAGGGCACCTGCCCCAACTGCGGCTATGACAAGGCACGCGGCGACCAGTGCGAGAACTGCACCAAGCAGCTGGACCCGACCGACCTGATCGACCCGCGCAGCGCGATCTCGGGCTCGACCGACCTGGAAGTGCGCGAGACCCGGCACCTGTATCTGCGCCAGTCGCTTCTGAAGGACGAGATCGACGCCTGGATCGACTCGCAGCAGGACTGGCCGGTGCTGACCACCTCGATCGCCAAGAAATGGCTGCATGACGGCGACGGGCTGCAGGATCGCGGCATCACCCGCGACCTGAGCTGGGGCGTGCCGGTAAGAAAGGGCGATCAACCCTGGCCGGGGATGGAGGGCAAGGTCTTCTATGTCTGGTTCGACGCACCGATCGAGTATATCGGCGCCACCGCCGAATGGGCCGACGCGAACGGTCTGGACGAGCAGGCCTGGCGGCGCTGGTGGCGTACCGACGAGGGCGCCGACGATGTTCGATATGTGCAATTCATGGGCAAGGACAACGTGCCCTTCCACACCCTGTCGTTTCCCGCCACGCTGATGGGCAGCCGCGAGCCTTGGAAGCTGGTCGATTACATCAAGTCGTTCAACTATCTGAATTATGACGGCGGCCAGTTCTCGACCAGCCAGGGGCGCGGCGTGTTCATGGACCAGGCGCTGGAAATTCTGCCCGCTGACTACTGGCGCTGGTGGCTGCTGAGCCATGCGCCGGAAAATTCCGATTCCGAATTCACCTGGGAGAATTTCCAGGCCAGCGTGAACAAGGATCTGGCCGATGTGCTGGGCAATTTCGTCAGCCGCGTGACCAAGTTCTGCCGCTCCAAGTTCGGCGAGGAGGTGCCCGCGGGCGGTGCCCTAGGCGCGAAGGAAGAGGCGCTGATCGCCGCGCTGGCCCCCCGCCTGCGCGCTTATGAGGGTCACATGGAAGCTATGGAGATCCGCAAGGCCGCCTATGAGCTGCGCGCGATCTGGGCGGAAGGCAACGAATACCTGCAAGAGGCCGCGCCCTGGGCCGTCTTCAAGACGGACCCCGAGGCCGCGGCGGCGACGATCCGGCTGTCACTCAACCTGATCCGCCTTTACGCGGTGCTTTCGCAACCCTTCATCCCCGACGCCAGCGCGGCGATGATGGAGCGGATGAATTGCGACGACTGGAGCTGGCCCGGCGATCTGGCCGGGGCCCTTGCCGCATTGTCCGCCGGCCATGCCTTCACCGTGCCGGACGTGCTGTTCCGCAAGATCACCGACGAGGAGCGCGACGCCTGGCAGACGCAGTTCGCCGGCGCGCGCGGCTGAGGCACGGCGGGCGCCGCGCGTCAGCCTTTGGGG
>JBAVQZ010000432.1:0-1826 GCA_049694515.1 Paracoccaceae bacterium
CCGCCGTGACGCTGGTGGGGCTGGCCACCGATTTCTGCGTGCAATACTCGGCGCTGGACGCGGCGCGGCTGGGCTATTCGGTCACGGTTCTGGAAGGCGCCTGCCGGGCGATCGACCTCGACGGTTCGCTGGAAGACGCGCGCGAGGCGATGCTGGACGCCGGCGTCGTGCTGGAGCCCTGAGATGCTGGATATCGCGACGCGGGTCTACAACCACAAATGGAAGATCGACCCGATCGTGCGGTCGCTGATCGACACCGATTTCTACAAGCTTCTGATGTGCCAGTCGGTGTTCCACAACAAGCCGGACGTGGACGTCACCTTCAGCCTGATCAACCGCACGACCCGCATCAGGCTGGCCGAGCTGGTGGACGAGGGCGAGCTGCGCCAGCAGCTGGACCATATCCGAACGCTGCGCCTGAGCCGCGGGGAATCCACCTGGCTGCGCGGAAACATGTTCTATGGCAAGCGACAGATGTTCCATCCGGATTTCGTCGAGTGGTTCGAGAACCTGCAACTGCCGCCCTACCACCTGGAAAAGAAGGACGGACAGTACGAGCTGACCTTCGAGGGCAAATGGCCCGAGGTGATGCTGTGGGAAATTCCTGCGCTGGCGGTGCTGATGGAACTGCGCGGCCGCGCCGTCCTGCAGGATATGGGCAAGTTCGAGCTTCAGGTCCTTTACGCCCGCGCGATGACCAAGCTGTGGGAGAAGGTGGAAAAACTGCGCGGCATAGAGGGGCTGCGGATAGCGGATTTCGGAACGCGGCGACGGCACTCCTTCCTGTGGCAGGACTGGTGCGTGCAGGCGATGCTGGAAGGGCTGGGGCAGAAATTCGTCGGCACGTCCAATTGCCTGATCGCCATGCGCCGCGAAGTGGAGGCGATCGGCACCAACGCGCATGAGCTGCCGATGGTCTATGCCGCGCTCGCCGACACCGATGATGAACTGGCCCGCGCGCCCTATCAGGTGTTGGCCGACTGGCACCGCGAACACGAGGGCAATTTGCGAATCATCCTGCCCGACACCTATGGTACGGAAGGATTCCTGGAAAACGCGCCCGACTGGCTGACTGGCTGGACCGGCGTGCGCGTGGACAGCGGCGACCCGGTGCAAGGCGCCGAAACCGCTATCCGCTGGTGGCAAGAGCGCGGCGAGAATCCGCGCGACAAGCTGGTGATCTTCTCGGACGGGCTGGACGTCGATCTGATCATCGACCTCTACCAACGTTTCAAGGATCGGGTGAAGGTCAGCTTCGGCTGGGGCACCTTGCTGACAAACGATTTCCGGGGCCTGGTCGAGGACGATGCGCTGGCGCCCTTCTCGCTGGTCTGCAAGGCCGCCGCCGCCAATGGCCGTCCGACGGTCAAGCTGTCGGACAACCCCAACAAGGCGATGGGTCCACCGGATCAGATCGAACGCTACAAGCGCGTATTCGGCGTGGGCGAACAGAAGGCGTTGGAGGTGATGGTCTAGAAGGTTCGCGCGACCGGAATGTCTGCGGGTAAGGCGAATGACACCGGCAGCTTCCGTAACCGCGCGGAATCATTCGTCACTTGCAACAGTCGACTTGAAGCCCCCGTCTCGTACCCAGCAAGCAGCCAGCCCCGATGCTGAACCGGCTGCCGAAAAGCGCCCGAAGCAGGGACGAGAGAATGTCACCGCCAAGCGGACGCTTATCCAAGGCCACCTTTCGTCAATGACTCCAGGCGTCCGGCCTTTTTGATCTTCATTGGTACAGAGTCGGTGTCCGCTTCGTCCGCTCGCCGGTCATCCATGCATGTTTCGAAGGCCCGGGCAGCGCCCGGTAACGACCTTGGATATTC
>JBAVQZ010000433.1:0-1661 GCA_049694515.1 Paracoccaceae bacterium
AACACTGGTTCGAACAGCCATACAGAGTCGAATAGCCAAAGGCCCGAACGCGGCGGGAAAAAGCGGCGGCAGGGCGGAACGAAGTCTGACGGGAGAAATGAAATGACAGACGCAACGATCGGGACGGCGGAGCAACTGCGCGATCCCAATTTCACACCTCCGCTGGCCAAGGCGGTGCCGCTGGGCATCCAGCACGTCCTCGCGATGTTCGTGTCGAACGTGACGCCGGCGATCATCATCGCGGGCGCCGCGGGGATCGGTTTCGGCTCGGATCAGGGCGCGCTGGGATTTCCGGATATGACCTACATGATCCAGATGTCGATGCTGTTCGCCGGCATCGCCACGCTGTTCCAGACCATCGGCATGGGGCCGGTCGGCGCGCGGCTGCCGATCGTGCAGGGCACCAGCTTCGCCTTCGTGCCGATCATGATCCCCGCCGTCGCGGGGCTGGGCACGGCGGGGCTTGCCGGACTGATGACCGGGGTGATGCTGGGCGGCTGCTTCCACTTCTGCCTCGGCTTCTTCATCGGCCGCATCCGCTTTGCTCTGCCGCCGCTGGTCACGGGGCTGATCGTGCTGATGATCGGACTGGCGCTGGTGCGGGTCGGCATCCAGTATGCCGCCGGCGGCGTTCCGCTGATGGGCAAGCCCGAGTTCGGCTCGCTCGCCATGTGGACCCCGGCGCTGGTGGTGATGATCGTGACGCTGGCCGTGAAGTTCTTCACGCGCGGCTTCACCGCCGTGGCGGCCGTGCTGATCGGCATCATCGCGGGCTATATCGTGGCCTGGGGCATGGGGCAGGTCAGCTTTGACAATGTCGGCCGCGCCTCGGGTTTTGCCCTGCCCTCGCCGTTCAAATGGGGGTTCGAGTTCAACGCCGCGATCGTGCTGGGCATGTGCTTCATGGCCATTGTCTCGGCGATCGAGACGGTGGGCGACACCAGCGGCATCACCAAGGGCGGCGCCGGACGCGAGGCGACCGACAAGGAGATCTCGGGCGCGACCTTCGCCGACGGTCTGGGCACCGCCATCGCCGGGATCTTCGGCGGGCTGCCCAACACCTCGTTCAGCCAGAATGTCGGCCTGATCGCGATGACCGGCGTTATGAGCCGCCATGTCGTGACTATCGGTGCGCTGTTCCTGATCGTCGCGGGCTGCATCCCCAAGATCGGCGCGATCATCAACACGGTGCCGATCAACGTGTTGGGCGGCGGCGTCGTCGTGATGTTCGGGATGGTCTGCGCCTCGGGCGTCAACATGCTGTCGGACGTGAACTGGAACCGCCGCAACATGGTGATCTTCGCCATTTCGCTGTCGGTCGGGTTCGGCCTTCAGCTGGAGCCGAGCGCGCTGCAGCATGTCGGCAAGACCGCGCAGATCCTGCTGACCTCGGGCCTGCTGCCCGCGGCGGCGATCGCCGTGATCCTGAACCTGGTCCTGCCCGAAGATCTGACCGAGGAATCGACCGAGGAGGTTTCCGGCGGCATGGCCGGGCACGGGACCGGGTCACTCGGCAACCGCTGAACTTGCCGCTATGCCTGAGCGACCCCGCCGGCCCTCCGGCGGGGTTTTCCATTCACGGCGCCGGGACGTCTGAGGTCATTCCATCACCGGCTCGGGCGCATCTGTGGGTGCTTGTTTGGGCTGGCGCAGCAGGAACG
>JBAVQZ010000434.1:0-12101 GCA_049694515.1 Paracoccaceae bacterium
GACCGAGAAAGAAGCCGACGAGAAAAACCATGACCGCAAAGCCCAGCGCGATGCCCAGGATGTGCGGCACGGTCCGGCGCATCCCGAATTGCACCGCCGAGTTGGCCACCAGGGCGTTGTTCGGTCCGGGCGTCCAGGCAGCGGTCACGGTCAGCGTGACGAGGGCAAGGAAGGTATCGAGCGGCATGAATATAGGTCCGATTTTCTGACCTTTTTATTGATGCGTTCCGACCCGCCGGTCAACCCAGAAGATCACGCTTCGTAAGCCGGAAACCGGAGTCGATCCAGCGGGCCTCAAGCTCTTTCATTCGGGCGCCCAGCGCCGGGCCGGTATAGGCGGGCATCAGGTCATTGGCCTTGATCGGAAATTCGGCCTTTTCACCGTTTTCGATCGCCTCGCGCCAGCCTTCGGGAAGCGGCGTCTCCAGAAGCGCGCCGCGCAGCAGCAGTACGTCCCGCGCCGGCTCTGCCCCGATCCGATATGCCAGCGCAGCCGGGTCTTCAGCCGTTGCGAGGTGATCGCGCAAACACTCGAACCGCCGTGCCTCGTCCCGGCTCAGGCGCAGATTGTCGGCGACCGCCTGATCGCTACTCAGCGCCGCGAGGCGTCGGATCGGCTCAGGCGCGGTGCCGGTCCCGTCCTCAAGATGCACCAGAACCGACAGCCCCTTGTCATCGGCACCGGGCAGCACGCGGGCCAGGATCCCGGCCTGCGCCATCGCCGCGACGCTCGGCGCGGGGTCCGGAGCGGCCAGCAGCTTTTTCGTCTCCGCCCCGATCCGCTCTTTCGAAAGCCTCTCTATTCCGGCGGAATTGCTGGCACAGGCCGCAAGTCCGTCCGGGTCCAGGCCATGTGCGGGATCGCCATACCATGCGTGAAAGCGGAAAAACCGAAGGATCCGCAGGTAGTCCTCACGAATCCGCTGATCGGCGTCGTCAATGAACCGGACACGCCGCGCCTGAAGATCGGCAAGACCGCCCAGCGGATCAATCACGCGGCCCTGCGGCGTCGCGTAGATTGCGTTCATGGTGAAATCCCGCCGGTGCGCGTCCGTCTCGGCCCCGCTGGCATAGGCCACAACGGCGCGTCGGCCGTCCGTTTCCACATCCTTGCGGAAGGTCGTGACCTCATGCGGGACATGGCCCGAGACGACGGTGATCGTGCCGTGATAGAGTCCGGTCGGGATCGGATGCAGTCCAGCCGCCGTGGCCAGTTCCATCACCTTTTCGGGCCGCGCGTCGGTGGCGATGTCGATATCGCTGACTTCCGCCCCGATGATCGTGTTGCGGACGCAGCCGCCCACGAAAAGCGCCTGGAACCCCGCGCCGGTCAGCTCGGCGCAGACCGCCTGCGTCTCGGGCCTGTCTATCCAGGGCGCGCTCAGTTGCATCAGGCGTTCATCCTTTCGGCCAGCCCGCGCAGGATACGCGCCGTGGCGCCCCAGATGTAGTAGGGGCCATATGGCACCGCGAAATAGTGGCGGCGCTGCCCGCGCCAGAACCGGGACTGCACCGAGAACCGGGCCGGGTCGGTGACATGCGCGAAGGGGACGGTGAAAACTTCCTCGACCTCTCCCGGTTCGGGAACCGGCGTGAAATCGCCCCGGACGAGGCCCAGAACCGGCGTGACCGTAAACCCCGTTACCGTTTCATGGCTGGGCAGCGTTCCCAGAATCTCGACGCGGGCTGATGCCAGGCCCACCTCTTCGGAGGCTTCGCGCAGCGCCGCGGCCGTCGGTCCGTCGTCGCCGTCATCCTGCTTGCCGCCCGGAAAGGCGATCTGGCCGGGATGATGCTTCAGCCGCGACGAGCGTTTCGTCAGCACGACGCGAAGCCCCGTTTGCGTCTCTTGCAAGGCGACAAGCACCCCGGCGGGCCGAAGAACGCGGCCTGCCGGAAGAACATATTCGGGATTCAGGTCGAAATCCGACGACGCGCCGCCGGAACGCGCCAGCGCGGCGCGCAGCCGGGTCAGCCTCTCACTCGTCGTCACCCGGCCGCTCCTCCGCCTCGAAGCCCAGCGTTTTCGGGTCCAGCTCGTAATGCGCACCGCAGAACTGGCAGTCGGCGGTGACGATACCGGCCTCCGTGGTCATGTGGGCGATGTCCTTGGCCGAATAGATCGACAGGCTCTGACGCACCCGCGCCTCAGAACAGGTACAGCCGAAACGCACGGGCTGCGCGTCGAACACACGCGGCACCTCTTCGTGGAACAGGCGCACCAGAAGATCGGTGGGGTGCACGGACGGGCCGACCAGTTCCATTTCCTCGACGGTGTCGAGAAGCTTGTTGGCGCGGTTCCAGTTCTCTTCGTCCTCGCCCTCGAGAATGTCTTCCGCACTCAGCAGGCCATCGTCGCCCGAGCCGCCCTCGTTCGCCACCATCGGGGCGACTTCCGGCATGTGCTGGAGCATGACGCCACCGGCGCGCCAATGCTCATCCTGGCCCGGCAGGCGCGACCGGCCGAAGCCCAGCGCGAACCGCGTGGGCAGTTGTTCCGACTGGGCAAAATACGTCTCGGCGCATGCCATGAGCGAGCCACCGGCAATCGGCGTTATGCCCTGATAGGGCGTCATCCCCTGCCCCTGGTCGATCATTATCGAGAAATAGCCATCGCCGATCTGATCGAACGGGTCGCCCGTATTCTCCAGCCGGTCCTCGTCGAATCCGGCATAGGCGCGGATCCGGGCGGGCTTGCCGTCATCGCTGGGGCCGAAATAATCGGTGGCGATCAGGCGGGCGGGTCCGTTGCCGCGAATCTGCAACGACAGCTTCCAGCGCAGCTTTATGGTCTGGCCGATCAATGCGGTCAGCAGCGCTGCTTCCGCCACCAGGGCCTCGATCGCCGGCGGATAGTCATGCTGGGCGAGCACCTCGTCCAGCACCCCGTCAAGCCGGGCGACCCGGCCGCGGATGTCGCTGCGGTCAAGCTGGAAGGGCAGGACGGTATCGTCCCAGGCGATTTGTGATCCGAGTGTCATGGGGTTTCCTTGTGCGCCTGGCGTTGGCATACCGCGACTATATAGGTGGCACAACCGGCGCACCAAGGGGGCAGGCATGATCAGGCGGTTCGGAGAGGCTGTGAGACCCGGGCAGGACTACACTCTGCGCCACGGTGTCTATGCGGTGCTCCCGCGCGGCATGGCGCTGCTTGTCACGCATCAATCGGCCCCGGTGCCGGAGTTTCAGCTTCCCGGCGGCGGCATCGACGCGGGCGAGTCGCCCCTTGCGGCGCTGCATCGCGAAGTCTTCGAGGAGACTGGCTGGCGCATCGCGCCGCAACGCAAGATCGGCGTCTTCCGACGCTTCACCTTCATGCCCGAATACGAAATCTGGGCCGAAAAGCTGTGCCACGTCTATCTTGCCCGCCCGATCCGCCCGCACGGCCCGCCCCTGGAAGAGGGCCACACCGCGGTATGGCTTTCCGTGGAACAAGCGGCGCGACAATTGGGAAATCCGGGTGACCGGCATTTCGTCAGAACCCTGTGGGACCGGGGTCGCGCCGGGACGCCGCCCCGCCGCTGAACGGATCAGCAGCCGCCGTACTCCAGCAGAACGGCCGAGACGTCATCCTCTGGCGGCGCACCTTCCTGCCGTTCGGACATCTGCCAGAACAGATCGTCCAGAAGATCGGGTCCGCACGTTTTCGCCGCTCGCCGCAGCATGTCCGCAAGACCGGATTCCTCCAGCATCCTGCCTTTTCGGTCATTGCTTTCGGTGAACCCATCCGAGTAAAGAAGTATCCGGTCGCCCTTGGCGAGCACGATTTCGAAACTCTGGTATTGCGCGCCGGGCAGCAGCCCGATCGGCACACCGCCTTTTCCGATGAATTCGACACGGCCGTCGGCGCGCTGCACCGCAGGGTGGGGATGGCCGGCCTGAACCATCCGGACCCGCCCGGTCACCAAGTCTGCCACGCCATAGACCATGGTGAAATATTCCGCCACGCCGGTATCCGTCAGCAGCCTTTCGTTCAGGATTCGCGCCACCTCATGTGGTGGGCGCAAGGCGAAGAACCGGTCGAAGCGGGGTTCCAGCGCGATGTTCTGTTCAAGAAACTGTCCGCTCAGGTAGCCTGCGATCCGCGCTGTCATCAGCGCCGAGGTGATGCCATGGCCCGACACGTCGATGTTGTAGAAGGCGATGCGGTTCGGGCCGGGCGTGAACATGCCCACGAGATCGCCGCCCACATGGCCGCACGGCTTCATCAGCATCGAAACTTGCGATGCCCCGATGCGCCGGAACCGCTCGGGCACCAGCGCTTCCTGTATCTTGCGTGCCTGCACCAGATCCCGGTCGATCGAATCATACAGGCCCTGAAGTTCCTTCAACGCGGCGCCGATCACCTGGTTCTTGTCGTTGAGTTCGCGCTCCATCCCCAGAATGCGCTCTCCGGCGGCGAGGCGCGCGCGCAATTCGTTGGCATTGACCGGCTTGGTCAGAAAATCGTCCGCGCCCATCTCCAGCCCGTGCACGACCTCGACCGTGTCGGATTTCGAACTGAGCAGGATGAAATAGCCATAGCTCTCCCGCTCCAGGGCACGGAACCGTCCGCAAAGCTCCAGCCCGGTCATTCCCGGCATCATCCAGTCGCTTATAATGAAATCCGGGCTGCGGTTTTCGCAGACTGACAGCGCCACAGCGCCCGACTCCGCCTCCATCACCTCATATCCCGACCGCTCCAGCAGAAGGCGCAGGATTCTCCTCTGCGCCCGGCTGTCATCCACCAGCAGGACAACGCGCCCGACCTCGGCGCCGATCGCGGGGGGCGGCTGCGGTTTCGGTTTGGCAAGTATCGTCACGTCGTCGCCTCGATTCGGCCAATGGTCCGGACATCCATAGTGCGGAGGGGATTAACGCCGCATGAAACATCGGCTTGTAGCGATTTTCCGAACCGCAGGAACCGCCTGTTAACAGATCACGGCCTACTCGGGTGGCATGGGGGGCGACCAGAAATCGGAGGGGTGCGATGATTGATTGGGATCGCGTCGTGGAATTGCGCGAAGAGGTCGGCGCCGATGCGTTCGACGAAGTGGTCGAGCTTTTCCTGGAGGAAGTGGAAAATGGCCTTTCGGAACTGCCGGCCATCAGCGATGGCGCCGCGCTGTCCGACGCCCTGCATTTCCTCAAGGGATCGGCACTGAACCTCGGCTTCACCGACTTCACGAAACTCTGCCGCCAGGATGAGGAACGCGCCGTCGCCAAGGGGGCCGCCGCGGTCGATCTGGTTGCGATTTCCGATTGCTACAACCGCTCGAAGGAGCGCTTCCGCGCCTATGCGGGAACGGTGGGTAATGCCGCCTAGATGACGAACTGCGCCAGCAGATCGTCGTCGGTGATATCGCGATAATCGAAGCCGGCGGCGTCGAGCTTGGCGAAGAGCGTCGGGAAATTGGCGGCATCCCTGGTTTCGATCCCGATCAGGACCGAGCCGAAGTTGCGCGCCGATTTCTTGAGGTACTCGAACCGCGCGATATCGTCGTCGGGGCCGAGCATCTCTAGGAAATCGCGCAGGGCGCCGGGGCGCTGCGGCAGGCGCAGGATGAAATATTTCTTCACCCCGGAATAGCGCTGGGCCCGCTCCTTGACTTCGGGCAGGCGCTCGAAATCGAAATTGCCGCCCGAGGTCACGCAAACCACCGTCTTGCCGCGTATCTCATCGGCCAGCTCGGGCAGCACGTCCACCGACAACGCGCCGGCAGGTTCCAGCACGATCCCCTCGACATTCAGCATCTCGAGCATGGTCACGCAGATCCGGTCCTCCGGCGCGCGAAGGATGTCCTTGGGAACCGTCTCTTTCAAGGCGGCAAAGGTCCGCTCCCCGATCCGCGCAACGGCGGCGCCGTCCACGAAGGTGTTGACCCGGGGGATGGTCACCGGCTCTCCGGCCGCGATCGCCGCCGTGAGCGAGGCACCGCCGGCAGGTTCCACGAACTTGAAGCGTGTCCGCGGCGCGACCTCGCGCATATAAGACGTGACCCCGGCCGACAGCCCGCCACCCCCCACGGGGAGGATCACGATGTCCGGGGCATGGTCCAGCGCGTCCAGGATCTCCACCGCGACCGAGGCTTGACCCTCGATCACGTCCGGATCGTCGAAGGGCGCCAGGAAATGCGCGCCGACATCCGCGCAATAACCCTGTGCCGAGGCCAGAGTGTCATCGAAATAATCTCCGACAAGGCGTATCTCGACGAATTCGCCGCCGAAGACGCGGGTCTTGTCGATCTTCTGCTGCGGTGTGGTGACGGGCATGAATATCACACCCTTGACCCCGAAATGCCGGCAGACATAGGCCACGCCCTGCGCATGATTGCCCGCGCTGGCGCAGACGAAGACGCCCTGATCGGGCGCGTCGGCCAACACCTTGCGCATCGCGTTGAACGCACCCCGGATCTTGTAGGAGCGGACCGGCGACAGATCCTCGCGCTTGAGCAGGATCTCGGCCCCGAACCGCGCCGACAGGTGATCGTTCCGCGACAGCGGTGTGGGCGGAAAGATGTCGCGCATCGCCGTGGCGGCGGCGCGTGCTTTGTCGGCAAAATCACTCATCTGCGCAGCAATGGCGCGAAACGGCGCGCCGCGCAAGCGTGCCTTCCCTTGCCCTTGGGGGGAAAACCCGCTATCCGCCGCCCGATATCCGGCAGAGTGGAGATAGAGATGTCCGCCCCCAAGAAAGTCGTGCTGGCCTATTCAGGCGGTCTCGACACCTCGATCATCCTGAAATGGCTTCAGACCGAATATGGCTGCGAGGTTGTCACCTTCACGGCCGATCTGGGACAGGGCGAAGAACTGGACCCCGCGCGTCAAAAGGCCGAATTGCTGGGGATAGAGCCTGGAAATATCTTCATCGAGGATCTGCGCGAGGAATTCGTGCGCGATTTCGTCTTTCCGATGTTCCGCGCCAACGCGCTGTACGAAGGGCTCTACCTGCTGGGCACCTCCATCGCGCGGCCGCTGATCTCCAAGCGCCTGGTCGAGATCGCCGAACAGACCGGCGCCGACGCCGTCGCGCACGGCGCCACCGGCAAGGGCAACGACCAGGTGCGTTTCGAACTGGCCGCCTATGCGCTGGACCCCGATATCCGCGTGATCGCCCCTTGGCGCGAATGGAACCTGACCTCGCGCACCAAGCTGCTGGATTTCGCCGAGGCGCACCAGATTCCCATCGCCAAGGACAAGCGCGGTGAGGCGCCCTTCTCGGTGGATGCGAACCTTCTGCACACCTCGTCCGAGGGCAAGGTGCTGGAAGACCCGGCACAGGAGGCCCCGGATTACGTCTATCAGCGCACCGCGAACCCCGAGGACGCACCGGACACGCCCGACTACATCGAAATCGGCTTCGAGCGGGGCGACGCCGTCAGCATCGACGGCAAGGCGATGAGCCCGGCCGCCATACTGACCCGCCTCAACGAGCTGGGCGGCAGGCACGGCATCGGCCGGCTGGATCTGGTCGAGGGGCGCTTTGTGGGCATGAAGTCGCGCGGCATCTATGAAACGCCGGGCGGCACGGTTCTTCTGGAGGCGCATCGCGGGATCGAGCAGATCACCCTCGACCGCGGGGCGGCGCATCTGAAGGACGAGATCATGCCGAAATATGCCGAACTCATCTATAACGGCTTCTGGTTCAGCCCCGAGCGCGAAATGCTGCAGGCGCTGATCGACCGCAGCCAGGAGCATGTCACCGGCACGGTGCGGCTGAAGCTTTACAAGGGGCTCGCGCGCACTGTCGGCCGCTGGTCGGATCATTCGCTCTATTCCGAAGAGCATGTGACCTTCGAAGATGACGCGGGCGCCTATGATCAGAAGGACGCGCAAGGCTTCATCCGGCTCAACGCGCTGCGCCTGCGTCTGCTTGCGATGCGCAATCGCCGGCTGAACGGCTGACCCGCGCCTTTTCCGCAAGTAATCTTCCTGCCTCCGGCGGGAGTATTCGGACCGGGAAGAAACCCAGGGCTTCGCGCTTCAGGCGAAGTCCGCCTCGGTCAGGATCTCCGCCTTGCCGTCAGGTCGGTGGAAATCGACGTGAACGATGCGGCGGGTCGATTTCTTGTCGCTGACCCGGCGAAACATGAAAGACGTGTCCGTGACGTTGCCGGGCACCATGATCCATCGCGAGATGCTCGCCGTGAGCCCGCGATAGGGCGCAATAAGGTCGATCAGCCAAAGCCGCGGGCCGGAACGCCAGTCGGATTGATCAAGGATTCCGCCGGTGACATATCGCTTTTCCGCCTCGGGGCTGAGCATCGCCCAGGTGAACAAACCGCGCGGAACCTCGTCGAAGCGGAAGATGCGGTACTGGCCCAGTTCGATCGGCGCCTCGAAGGCTGAACGCAGGTTCGCCACGCTCATCGCGCGGTGCCGTTCGCTTCGCATTGCGAGAAACAGGAAATCGCCGTAGATCCTCAGTTTCTCCGGGTCGGGATGCTCGACATTCAGCGTGATCTGGGGCGTGTCCTCGGTCATGTGCCCCTTATACGCGAACCTACGCCGCGTTTGTATCGGGAACCACCGCGAAAAGCGCCCCTTCGCGCACCGAAAGTGATGTTCTTGCGGCAGGAAGGAAGGCAGGACGCTTTCCGCCGAGGTCTGGAAACAGGCGCACCAATTCGCGCCGCGCGGCGCTGTCGAGAGTCGCAAGCCCCTGTGGCCCGGGATGAAAGCTTTCCGTGCGTGCGCCTTCGGTCAGCACGATTTCATGCTGATCGAACAGCAGGTGGAAGTACTCAACAGGGTTCAGTGAATGGTCGACGGTTATCGTGCTGTCGTTGATCAGTGCCTTGGCCGGGACAAGCAATTCCGCCTCGCCGAAGAAAAGCTCCGCCCGCCAGTCGTCGAGCAGAATGCGATGCTGCGGCGACACGACAAGATCGCGGCGCGGAATGCCCATGCCCAGCGCATCGGCGCTGATCCGGATCGGGCGCAACTCCGGAGAGCGCGCCAGTTCGTCCCGCTGGACGGCCTTCGACCCGATCCAGCGAAGGGGGCTGGGGCCGTGATCGACTGTATGCACGGCGTCACCAATTCGCAGGTCCTCGACCCGGCGGGGGCCGGACGGCGTGTCCACAAGCGTTCCGCGCGCAACGCAGATCAGGATGTCGATGGTAACGGTGTCGCTGTCGGTGTTGCCGCCGCTCGTCCCGACGATGGTGAATGTCACGCTCTGGTCGGAGCCCGACGCGATCACGGCGTCACGGTCGATGGTGAAGGTGAACTCGCCGGTGGTGGTGTCCAGGGTCAGCGTTCCGAAGGACGGGTCGCTCAGCCCCGAGGTGCTGTAACCGTCCGTCGCCTCGCCCTGATTGCCGCCGAACAGGTATTCCACATCGAAATCGCCGGTGACGGTCGTCACCGCCGGATCCGACAGATCAGCGGAGAATGTCCAGTCGCCATCAGCACCTCCGGACGAGGTGCCGTTGCCGCTGATTTCGGCGATATTATAGCCCATGGTCCTTCATCCCGATGACACGGACACGGCGCCGGCCGTGGCCGACGCGCCGGGAAACCGGTCACCTTGCTACGTCACTCAATTTCCTTGAACCGCCCTGCCAAGTCTTCTGACCCGTATTGTTTTGTCAGCCATACATCAGGATTGAGGCGCTTTTTTGGCATCAGTGCCGGCAGCCGGTCATGGTCTGGTGCGAAACCGGGCCAGCCTTTCGTATATGGGCAGGGCGGCGTCAACCGTTCGGGCATATCCGCCCGAGAGCGTCGGAAGGTCGCCTTCGGGTCCGGCAAAGCCCGTGCTGCCGCGCACCGCGCCGTACCAGACGGGCGCCCACACGCCATCATCGGGATGACCACCTGCCGGCCAGGACAACATTCCATCTGTGAACGGAATGTCCAGTGCGGAACACAGCTTCTGCAGCATCGTCGCGGGGTCACGGCGAATGTCAGCGCAATCCATCACGATGGGCGCCGTGCCGGTGGCTTCGGCCACCTCGTCGAACAGCTCCGCCTGTTGAGTGAATCCGATATCGGACAGCCCCGCCTCTTCGTATTTCGCGGCAAAACTCGCCAGAACGCGGGCCGGGTGGCGGATCAGAAAGACGTTCGCCACATCTTTCATCCAGTCGCGCGGAAATCCGGCGATCATGTGCTGACACATATGCTTCTGATAGAAATGAGCCTGCCCGCCCCGGTCCGGCGTGGCAAGACGCCGGGCCACCTTTTCGGGGTCGGTTTCACCGGCGGCGATGATCTCCTCCCGCATGGGATGGCTCAGGCCGGTCCGGGCCAGATAGGCGGCATAGAACGGCTCGTCCCAGACCGCGCAGTCGCCCCGCGCGCCGAAAGCATACATCATCGCCGTCGAAAGGTTGCGCGGCCCGGACCACATCGCAATGTTCATCGCGCCGTTTCCCGCTGTATCAGAGCCTTGTAGAGGTCACGGATCCGCTGTGTCACAGGCCCCATTTCGCCGCTGCCGATCATGCGCCCGTCAATCGCGGAAACCGGGGTTTGTGCACCGAACGTTCCGGTCAGGAACGCCTCGTCCGCGCCATAGGTGTCGACCAGCGAATAGTTCCGCTCGAACACCGGAATATCGTTGGCACGACACAGTCCGATCACCTTGGCCCGCGTGATCCCGTTCATGCAGTAGTCACCGGTGCTGGTCCAGACCTCGCCCTTTCGCACGATGAAGAAATTGCAGGCATTGGTCGTGTTCACGAAGCCGTTCACATCCAGCATAAGCGCCTCGTCCGCGCCAGCCTTTTCGGCAGCGATGCAGGCCAGAATGCAATTGAGCTTGGAGTGCGAATTCAGCTTGGGATCCTGCGTCATCGGCAGGCCCCGGATATGCGGCACCGTGGCCAGACGGATGGGCCGCGGCAGTGCGGGGCGCGAATGCTCCATGATTATCACCACGGTCGGGCCCGATTGCGACAGGGCCGGATGCTGGAACGGCCGCGCCTTCACCCCTCGCGTCACCATCAACCGGGCATGTGCGTCCGTTTCCATGCCGTTGGCGTGGCGGGTGTCTTCCAGAGCGGCGATCACGCCTTGCCTGTCCAGCCCGATATCCAGGTCGAGGGCTGTCGCGGCCTCGAACAGCCGGTCGAGATGATCATAGAGGAAAACCCAGCACCCGTCATGCAGCCGCAAGCCCTCCCACACGCCGTCACCCAGCATGAAGCCACTGTCATAGACGCTGACCACGGCCTGCGTCTTCGGCACGATGCGGCCGTCAACATAGATCAGGATATCCTCGTTCCTGACGTCGTCCTCGGCCTGGTGGGTGGTTACATGATCGGTCATCGGCGCCCCTTTTCGGACACGCTACGGTTCCGCCGGAAATGTTGCAACGGATCGCGGTTGGGTGAGGTCACGGCCTTGTGCCTTCGTATTGACCGCGGGGGTGGCTTAGCCTGTGCTCAGGAAAAGCATGGGAGTATGTCATGGAACATTTAGCAAGTCCGCGGCATCGCCCGCACCTGTTTAAAAACCTCAGGATCGTGACCCTGCTTGTGGCGATCGTCATCGGGTACGGCGCGCATTGCAGTCCGGCAAGTGCCGCGCCGCTGGAAAAGGCTATCGTGGCGGGTGGCTGTTTCTGGTGTGTGGAATCGGATTTCGAGCAGGTGAAAGGCGTCAAGGATGTCGTCTCGGGCTTCACCGGCGGCACGGTTAAGAACCCCAGCTACAAGCAAGTGTCGCACGGGGGTACCGGGCATTTCGAGGCGGTGAAGATCACTTACGACCCTGATGTGGTCAGCTATGGCCAGCTTCTGCACCTGTTTTTCCGAAGCATCGACCCGACCGATCCGGGCGGCCAGTTCTGCGACCGGGGGGATACCTATCGCACGGCGATTTTCGTCTCGAATGCAGCCGAAAAGGCCGCTGCCGAGAAGGCCGAGGCCGACGCCCGGGCCGCGCTGGGCCAGAAGATCGTGACACAGATCCTGCCCGCCAAGCCGTTCTACAAGGCCGAGGAATATCACCAGGACTACTACAAGAAGGACGATCTGGTGCTGACGCGCTTTGGCCCCAAGACGAAAGCCTCGGCCTACAAGCGCTATCGCGAGGCCTGCGGCCGCGATCAGCGGGTGCGCGCGCTTTGGGGCGAGGACGCCCCGTTCGTCGGTCACTGAGCGGTTTCGAGA
>JBAVQZ010000435.1:0-6772 GCA_049694515.1 Paracoccaceae bacterium
GGCGACATCTTCTATCTTCATGCCCGGATGCTGGAACGTGCCGCGAAACTGTCCGAGGATCTCGGCGGCGGCTCGCTGACCGCGCTGCCGATCGCCGAAACGGATGCCGGGAACCTGTCGGCCTATATCCCGACCAACCTGATCTCGATCACCGACGGTCAGATCGTGCTGGACAGCCATCTATTCGCCGCCAACCAACGCCCCGCCGTAAATGTGGGCCTGTCGGTCAGCCGCGTCGGCGGCAAGACGCAGCGAAAGGACCTGCGGCAGGTCGCGGGACCGATCCGGCTGGACTATTCCCAGTTCCAGGAACTCGAGATGTTCACCCGCTTCGGCGGGTTGTCGGACAGCCGCGTGCGGGATCAGATCACCCGTGGCGAGCGGATCCGGGCGCTGCTGGCGCAGCCGCGCTTTACCGATCTGCGGCCCGTGGACCAGCTTGCCCTGCTTCACGCATTGCGCGACGGGGTGTTGGACAGCGTGCCCCCCGAAGTCGTTCCGGAACTGCGCGCGAAGCTGCCGGATTGGCTGGACTCGCGGGCGCAGGACATCGTCGCCGCGATCACCGAGGGCGAGATGCTGGACGACGCGGGGCGCGACCGGCTGCTCGACGCGGTGCGCGCCCTCGCCGCCGAGGTGGCGCCGGAGTCGGACACGGACAAGCCTGATGCGAAGGGCGCGGCGCAAAAGGCCGCGCAAACCGACAAGGCGGAAGAGACGGAAGCCGTGACCGGTGGAAAGCCGCCCGCTGAAGGCGCAGGGGGCGGTGACGAAGACAGCGACGAGGCCGGCCAATGACCGAGCGGCTGAGCGATATCGAGGCGCGGATCGGCACGGTCGGTCAGCTTTCGGCCGTCATCACGGCGATGCGCGGAATCGCCGCCACCCGCACCGCCGAGGCGCGGCGCACCCTCGAAGCGATCCGCGCGTACGGAGAGGAAGTGGCCGAGGGCATCTCCGAGGCGTTGCGCGTCACCGCGCCCGAGGAAGCGGATACCGCGCCCCGCCCGGATGAGGTTCATGCCGTCATCGCGTTCTGTTCCGAACAGGGGTTCGTCGGGGCGTTCAACGATCACATTCTGGATGCGTTCGAAGCAACGCCGCATACCGGCCCGCGTGTGCTGTTCCTGATCGGGGACCGTGGCAGGGTCGCCGCCGCCGAACGCGACCTGACCATCGACTGGTTCGCGCCGATGATCGCCCATCCGACACGGGCGCCACGGCTCGCCAACCGTCTGGCCGACGCGCTGTTCGAGCAGATCAGCGCCGGGCGCGTGCAGCGGGTGACGATGATCCACGCCGCGCCCGAGCGGCAAGGCGGCTATACGGTGCAGAGCCAGAGGCTTGTCCCGTTCGACTATGTCCGCTTTCCGCCGCGCGCCGGTCCCGGCGAGATGCTGCTGACCCTGCCGCCGGCGCAACTGCTGCGCAAACTGGTGGAGGAATACATCTTCGCCATGCTCTGCGAGGCGGCGATGCTGTCCTTCGCCGCCGAGAACGAGGCGCGGATGCGCGCCATGATCGCCGCGCGCCAGAATGTCGCCGATGTGCGCGAAGGCCTGCAGGCGCGCGCCCGGCAGTTGCGCCAGGAGGAGATCACAAGCGAGATCATCGCGCTGGCCTCCAGCCGGCTGTGACGGCGTGCCCGGAGCCTGCTGGCATGACACGGATCAAGGCGCCGCTTGCACGGCGCGCCTAGGATGCACATCGTTTTGGAAGTGATTTGAATGGAGGAGGTCGGCATGGCCCGGAATATTCTGTGGTTCGAGGAGGTCTCGCGCGGGGACGTCGCGCAGGTGGGCGGCAAGAACGCCTCGCTTGGCGAGATGGTCGGCGGGCTGGCCGAAAAGGGTATCCGGGTGCCCGCGGGGTTTGCCACCACGGCCGATGCGTTCCGCCGGTTCATTGCCGCCAATGACCTGGGGGCGCGGATGCAGGCCGAAATCGACGCGCAGGAGGCCGGCAAGATCACC
Source organism: Paracoccaceae bacterium (assembly GCA_049694515.1). Taxonomy (GTDB): domain Bacteria; phylum Pseudomonadota; class Alphaproteobacteria; order Rhodobacterales; family Rhodobacteraceae; genus JADQCB01. The sequence goes on from JBAVQZ010000435.1 coordinate 1,974, forward strand.
TTGCATGAGGCCGGCAGCCGAATCCGGTCGATGATCGTCGAAGGCGACTGGCCCGAGGATCTGCTGGCCGATATTCGCACCGCCTATGGCGAACTTGCCAAGCGCGTGGGCGAAAAGGAGCCCGCGGTCGCGGTGCGCTCCTCGGCCACGGCCGAGGATCTGCCGGACGCAAGTTTTGCGGGACAGCAGGAAACCTACCTCAATGTCCGGGGCGAGGCGGCGGTGCTGGCCGCATGCCGGCGCTGCTTCGCTTCGCTCTACACCGACCGGGCGATCAGCTATCGCCGGGTGAAAGGGTTCGATGACCAAAAGGTCGCGCTGTCCATCGGGGTGCAGCAGATGGTGCGCTCCGACATCGGCGGATCGGGTGTGATGTTCTCCATCGACACCGAGTCGGGCTTCGACAAGGTGGTGCTGATCAACGCCGCATGGGGCCTGGGCGAGAACGTGGTGCAGGGCGCGGTGAACCCGGACGAATACCAGGTCTACAAGCCGTTGCTGGGCGACCCGAAGCTGACCCCGGTCATGGAGCGGGCGCTCGGCGCCAAGGAAAAGAAGATGATCTATGCCGGGGCAGAGGGCGGGCAGACGAAGAACGTGCCGACCTCCAAGGCCGAGCGCGCGGCCTTCGTGCTGGACGATCCCGAGATTCTGGAACTGGCGCGGATGGCCTGCACGATCGAAGATCACTATGGCCAGCCGATGGACATGGAATGGGCCAAGGACGGCAATACCGGCGAACTGTTCATCGTGCAGGCGCGGCCCGAGACGGTGCAGTCACGCGCGGCCGCGGGGGCGATGAAATCCTACACCGTTCATGAAACGGGTGAGCGTCTGTTGACCGGGCTCAGCGTCGGCAACGCCGTGGCGACCGGCAAGGTCTGCCTGATCGAGCACGCGCACGAGATTGACCGCTTCGTCGATGGGTCGATCCTCGTCACCTCGACCACCGACCCGGATTGGGTGCCGGTGATGAAGCGCGCCGCGGCGATCGTCACAGATCACGGCGGCCGCACCTCGCACGCCGCCATCGTCAGTCGCGAGCTGGGACTGCCGGCCGTGGTGGGCACGGGCGAAGCCACGCATCTGCTGCATGATGAGCAGGAGGTCACGGTCTCCTGCGCCGAGGGCGAGGAAGGCTTCGTCTATTCCGGGATCGCCGAATACGAGGTCGAGGAGATAGCCCTGGGCGAGGTGCCCGAGACCCGCACGAAGATCATGCTGAACATGGCCAACCCGTCGGCCGCGTCGCGCTGGTGGCGCCTGCCCGCCGATGGCGTCGGTCTGGCGCGGATGGAGTTTCTGGTCGGCAATGTCATCAAGGTGCATCCTCTTGCGCTGACCCGTTTCGATCAACTGACCGACGCGGACGCGAAGGCCCAGATCGAGACGCTGACGAAAGGTTATTCCGACAAGCCTGACTATTTCGTGGACAAGCTGGCCATGGGGTTGTCGCGCATCGCCGCCGTGCATCACCCCAACCCGGTGATCGTGCGGATGAGTGATTTCAAGACCAACGAATACGCCGAGCTTCTGGGCGGCCGCCAGTTCGAGCCGAAGGAAGAAAACCCGATGATCGGATTCCGCGGCGCGTCGCGCTACTATTCCGATGATTACCGGGACGGCTTCGTGCTGGAATGCCGGGCGATCCGCAAGCTGCGCGAGGAGATGGGTTTTGACAATGTCATCGTGATGATCCCCTTCTGCCGCTCGCCGGAAGAGGCGGACCGCGTTCTGGAGGTGATGGCCGAGAACGGGCTGAAGCGCGGCCAGAACGGCCTGCAGGTCTATGTGATGTGCGAGATTCCGTCGAACGTGATCCTGGCCGAGGAGTTCGCGAGACGTTTCGACGGCTTCTCGATCGGCTCGAACGACCTGACGCAGCTGACCCTGGGCGTGGACCGCGACTCTGAACAACTGGCGCATCTCTTCCGCGAGCGCGACCCGGCGGTGCTGTGGATGATCCGCACGGTGATCGAGCGCGCCCACAAGGCCGGGGCCAAGGTGGGGCTCTGCGGGCAGGCGCCCAGCAACGACCCAGAATTCGCGAAACTTCTGGTGGAGGCGGGGATCGACTCGATTTCCGTCACGCCGGACAGCTTCATGGCGGTCAAGGGCCACGTCGCCGCCGCCGAGAAAGGCTGAACCACGTCAGGACCGCGACTTGCCGAACCGGTCGCGCAGCCGCCCCAGCAGGCCGCGGGTGCGGTCGCGGGCGGCGTCAGCCTGTTCGTCCACGCTTTCCCACACCTCGCCGGCATCCTCCAGCAGCGGGTCGATGGTGCGTTCGCGGAACTGCGCCCAGAGCCGCCAAAGGAAAACCAGGAACAGCGCCAGCAGCGTCAGGATCACGATGTTCACCCAGGGGAAGATACTGACATCCGGCCCGGACACAGGCTTCACCGCAACCGCGTTGGGGAAGATCGAAAGAAACTCGCTGCGCCACCCGTAATGCGTGACCGATACCCATTGAGGGTTGTCCTTGGTCGATTTCAGGTCGGTCGCCTCGGCCTGAAGATTCGACGTGTCGAGCTTGAAATAGGGCGGCCAGCCCCAGCCGGTGTCCTCGTTGCGATAGACAATCGGCCGGCCATTGGGGCGGATGGCCTGAATGAAGAAAACGTCGCGGTTGGGCGCCGCCGCGTTGCCGGTGCCGGGCGAGGCCCAGAAGATCGAGTTCTCTCCAAAATCTATCCGCTTCTCATAGGTGTCCGCGATCCGCACGATGTCGTGCTGGGGCAGGGTGTAGTGCAGGAAGCCGAAAACCAGCAGCGCCAGCAGCCCCAGGATCGTCCATTTGACGGTGCGCATCGCGTTCCTCACATGAAATTCATGACATAGACAAGCCCGGCCACCACGATCACCGGTACGACGAAAACCCCCAGTATCAGCTTTCGGCGCAGTGAGTGCTCATAGTCGCGCATGCCTGTCTCGATAAAGGCGTCGCGGCCCGCATCATCAAGGGTGCCCTCGGCGATCTTTTCGGCAGCGCGGTCCTCCAGCCACTCGCGCCGCAGTGACCGGGAGTAGAGCGAGATCACGACATAGAGGATCGTCAGGCCGATCAGCCCGAATACGGCCAGCCGGATCAATGGCAACATTCGCGCGCCCTCCGCATGGTTTCATCCGCATCACACTGGGGCCGGGTGGCGGTGCTTGTCCAGCCGGAGGCAGCCTCAATAGACATGCCGTCCGCGTGATGTGACCGAGAGCAGCAGCACCGGCCCCCAGATCAGCGCCGACAGGGCGGCGCTGCGCGCGAGGGTCCAGAGCGCCTGGCGCGGGTTGAGCTGAACCACGGTCCATTCCGCCGCCGGACCGCCATTCAGAAGAACGAAAGCCGCCATCGCCGTGATAAACAGAACCAGGACGCAGATCGCGGAAATGACCGCGCGCATGCCCCGGCTTCTCCCCATCCGGCGCATCATCAGCAAGGGCAGCACCGTGGCCAGCGCCGCTTCGCCAATGGCCGGCAGAAAAAGGCCGGCCGCGTGGTCGAGAAATCCCGAAAGCTCCATCCTGCATCCCTGCTTGCGCCGCTGTCCCCGATATGGGGCGCAGGGGAGGCGTTTGCACGCCCCCGGCCGCTGCGATTGTCCGATTGCCGCCCGCGCACCGGCCCGCTAGGCTCCGGTCATGACAGAAAAGGACGACACCCGGCTCCGGCAGGAGATTGACGCAAGGCGCGACGATCTGGTCGCGCTGACACAGGATCTGATCCGCATTCCGACGCTCAACCCGCCAGGCCGTAACTATCGGGAAATCTGTGATTTTCTTGCCGCGCGGCTGAGATCCTCGGGCTTTTCGGTCGACCTGATTCGCGCCGAGGGCGCGCTGGCCGACAGTGACCGTCACCCCCGCTGGAATCTCGTCGCCAGGCACGAGGGCGCGGGTGCCGGCGACTGCGTTCATTTCAACTCCCACCACGACGTGGTCGAGGTTGGCCACGGCTGGACGGTGGACCCGTTCGGCGGCGAGGTGAAGAATGGCCGCGTCTATGGCCGGGGGGCGTGCGACATGAAGGGCGGGCTTGCCTCCTCGATCATCGCCGCCGAAGCTTTCATTGCCGCCTGCCCGGACTATCGTGGCGCGGTCGAGATATCGGCCACCGCCGACGAGGAATCCGGCGGCTACGGCGGCGTCGCCTACCTGGCCGAGAAGGGCTGGTTCAGCCCCGAGCGGGTGCAACACGTCATCATACCCGAGCCGCTCAACAAGGATCGCATCTGCCTCGGCCATCGCGGTGTCTGGTGGGCCGAGATCGAGACGCAGGGCCGCATCGCGCATGGCTCGATGCCCTTCCTGGGCGATTGCGCGGTGCGCCACATGGGCGCCGTTCTGGCCGAGATGGAGGAGACGCTGTTCCCGCTTCTGGCCGGACGCCGGACCGATATGCCGGTGGTTCCCGAAGGCGCGCGGCAATCGACCCTCAACATCAACGCGATCCACGGCGGCGAGCCCGAGCAGGAAGAGGGCTATACCGGCCTTCCGGCGCCTTGTGTGCCCGACCGCTGCCGCATCACCATCGACCGCCGGTTGCTGATCGAGGAGGACATCGGCGAGGTAAAGGCCGAAATCGCCGCGATGATGGAGCGCGTCAAGGCCCGCCGTCCCGGCTTCGCCTACGAGATCCGCGACCTGTTCGAAGTGCGGCCCAGCATGACCGAGCGGGACGCGCCGGTGGTCACCACGGTCGCACGGGCGATCGAAAGAGTGCTGACGCGCGTGCCGGAATACGTCGTCTCGCCCGGCACCTACGATCAGAAACACATCGACCGGATCGGTCGGTTGAAGAACTG
>JBAVQZ010000436.1:0-2642 GCA_049694515.1 Paracoccaceae bacterium
CTGCGGACCTATTCGCCCGTCGGCGCCATCCTGTTCGACCACCCCGACCCGTCGATCTTCACCGTCCTGACCGCCCCCTCGGGGCAGGAAGGCACCGCCAATATCGACTTCGTGCTGTTCCGCGAACGCTGGATGGTGGCCGAGCACAGCTTCCGCCCGCCCTGGTATCACAAGAACATCATGTCCGAACTGATGGGCAACATCCACGGCATCTATGATGCCAAGCCGCAGGGCTTCGTTCCCGGCGGGATGAGCCTCCACAACATGATGCTGCCCCACGGCCCCGACCGCGACGCGTTCGAGGGCGCCAGCAACGAGGAGCTGAAGCCGGTGAAGCAGGAGAACACGATGCAGTTCATGTTCGAAACCCGCTTCCCGCAGCACCTGACCGAGTTCGCAGCCAACGAGGCCCCGCTCCAGGACGATTACATCGACTGCTGGGACAGTATCGACAAGAAGTTCGACGGCACGCCGGGCGTGAAATAGGCGGATGACGGATCGGCTGGTCCTCCTGGGCACCAAGGGCGGCCCGGCCATCCGCCAGGGCGGGGCGATGCCCACGTCCTCGTTCCTGGAGATCGCCGGGCGAAAGGCGGTGATCGACTGCGGCCTGGGCGTCGCGCGCGGGCTGGTCGAGGCGGGCGAGGATCTGCGCGCGCTGGACCTGGTGTTCATCACCCATCTGCATTCGGACCACCTGCTTGAGCTGGGGGCCCTGCTGCACACCGCCTGGACCACGGGGCTGAACCGCCCCGTCACCGTCCACGGCCCGGCGGGGACGCGCGCCTACTGGCAGGCATTCATGGCTTCGATGGCCTTCGACACCGCGATCCGGGTCGAGGACGAGGGGCGCACCCCGCTCGACACGCTGGTGACGGTGCGCGAATATGGCGAGGGCGAGGTGCTGGCCGGGGACGGGCTGACCGTCACCGCCCTGCGCGTCGATCATCCTCCGGTCATCGACTGTTTCGCCCTGCGCTTCGACGGGGGCGGACACGCCGTCACCTTTTCGGCCGACACCCGCCATTTCCCGCCGCTGGCCGATTTCGCGCGCGGCAGCGACATCCTGGTGCACGAGGCGATGCTGACGGACGGGGTCGAGGCGCTGATCGAAAAGACCGGGCTGGGCGACAAGCTGCGCCAGCACCTTCACAACAGCCACAGCACCGCCGCCGACGCCGCCCGGGTCGCCCGGGCGGCGGACGCGAAGCACCTGGTGCTGAACCACCTGATCCCCGCCGACGATCCGCGCTTCGGGCCGGACGACTGGCTTGCCGAAACCGGCCGTATCTGGAACGGTCTTGTCACGCCGGGCCGCGACGGGCTGGAGATACCGCTTTCACGGGAGGAGACGTGATGCCCTTCGACTACAAACCCTTCCCCTATTCCCCTCCGCCGGGCCTCAAGGCGAAAGAACCGCGCCACAAGGTGGTGATCGTCGGCGCCGGGCCGATCGGCCTGGCCATGGCGATCGAGCTTGCCAATCACGGCGTGCCCTCGGTCGTGCTTGATGACAACGACGTGGTCTCTACCGGGTCCCGCGCGATATGCTGGTCCAAGCGGTCGCTGGAAATCTTCGACCGGCTGGGCATCGGCAAGCAGGCGCTGGACAAGGGCGTGACGTGGAAGGTCGGGCGCACCTATCACCGCGACCAGGAGGTATTCAGCTTCGATCTGCTGCCCGAGGAAGGGCACAAGATGCCGGCCTTCGTGAACCTCCAGCAATATTACGTCGAGTCCTTCCTGGCCGAACGGGCGCTGGGGATGGACCTGATCGACCTGCGTTTCCGCAACAAGGTGACCGAGGTCGACCAGACCGCAGAGGCCACGCATGTGACGATCGAAACGCCCGACGGCAGCTATGGCCTCGACGCCGAATACCTGCTGGCCTGCGATGGTGCCCGCTCCCCCGTCCGCGCCATGATGGACCTGGATTTCGATGGAGAGCTGTTCGAGGAACACTTCCTGATCGCCGATATCGAGATGAAGGCCGATTTCCCCTCGGAACGCCGGTTCTGGTTCGAGCCGAAGTTCCACCCCGGCCAGTCGGCGCTGCTGCACAAGCAACCCGACGACATCTACCGCATCGACCTGCAACTCGGCTGGGACGCCGACCCGGTGGAAGAGAAGAAACCGGAAAAGGTGATCCCCCGGATCGAAAAGGTCGTGGGACATTCCGGTTTCCGGCTGGACTGGGTCAGCATCTACACCTTCCAGTGCCGCCGCCTGCGCGACTTCGTGCATGGCCGGGTGATCTTCGTGGGCGACAGCGCGCATATCGTCTCGCCCTTCGGGGCGCGGGGGGGCAATTCCGGGTTGCAGGACGTGGACGATCTGGGCTGGAAGCTGGCCGCCGTGCTGAGCGGCACTGCGGGGCCCGAGCTGCTGGACAGCTACAACCGCGAACGCACGTTCGGCGCGGACGAGAACCTTCTGAACTCGACCCGCGCGACGCGCTTCATGACCCCGGCACCGGGAATCGAGCGGCTTTTCCGCGACCAGGTGCTGGCGCTGGCCGACAAGCTGCCCTTCGCGCGGTCCTGGGTCAATTCGGGGCGGCTGTCCGTGCCTTGCGTCTATCCGTCCGCCGGTGCCGACGATCCGCGCCTTCCGGCGGTCTCGCGCCCCGGCGCGGTGGCGCC
>JBAVQZ010000437.1:0-3618 GCA_049694515.1 Paracoccaceae bacterium
GCCTTGCCCGAGGGGCCGTTGCCGCCCTTGCGCTGGGCGGCGCGCTCTTCCACCGGCGGCTCGCCCGAGGCGACGGGGATCGACAGGCCCATCGTCTTTTCGATGCTCCGCAGTTCGCCGATCTCATCGGGCGAGCAGAAGGCCACGGCCGCGCCGTCAGCGCCCGCCCGCGCGGTGCGCCCGATGCGGTGAACATAGCTCTCGGCGACGTTGGGCAGGTCGTAGTTGTAGACATGTCCCACGCCCGGAATGTCGATGCCGCGCGCGGCGACATCGGTGGCGACCAGAACCTTGATCTGGCCGTCACGGAACGCCTGCAAGGTGCGCTCGCGCTGGCCCTGGCTCTTGTTGCCGTGGATCGAACCCGCGGCGAAGCCGGCGGCCTCCAGCTGTTTCTTCAGCCGCTCCGAGCCGTGCTTGGTACGACCGAAGACCAGTGCACGTCCGTGCGGATGGTCGGCCAGAAGCGCCTTCAGCTTGGCGGGTTTCGCGGCCTGTTCGACGAAGTGGACGCATTGCGTCACCTTCTCGACGGCCGTGCCCGGCGGGCTGACCTGCACGCGGATCGGGCGGTCCAGATAGGTCTGCGCCAGCTCGTTCATCTGCTTGGGCATGGTGGCCGAGAACAACAGCGTCTGGCGCGGCGTGGCCAGCAGCTTGGCGATCTTGCGCAGCGCGTGGATGAAGCCGAGGTCGAGCATCTGGTCGGCCTCGTCGAGAACCAGGAACTTCGTCTTGTCCAGGAACAGCGCGCGCCGCTCCAGCAGGTCGAGAAGCCGGCCGGGGGTGGCCACGAGGATGTCGGTGCCGCGCGACAGCTGTTTGGTCTGGGCATAGATCGAGGTGCCGCCGACCACCTTGGTGATCTTCAGGTGGCTGCCCTTGATGAAGCCCAGCAGGTTGTCGTTGATCTGGTTCACCAGCTCCCGCGTGGGGGCCAGGATCAGCGCGCGAACCGATTTGGGGTCCGGCGCGTGGCCGATTTCCATCAGCTGATGGATCAGCGGTAGCCCGAAGGCCGCCGTCTTGCCGGTGCCGGTCTGGGCCAGGCCCATGATGTCGCGGCCCTGAAGGATATGCGGAATCGCCTGGGACTGGATCGGGGTTGGGTCGGTAAAGCCTTGATCGGCAAGGGCTTTGAGAAGGCGCGGCGCGAGGCCGAGCATGGAGAAATCTGTCAAGTTACGTCCTTTCGGGGAGCGGCCGAAGCCGCCCGATATGGGTCGCACGCAGCCCTGCGGCCACATGCACGAGCATGGGTTGCGGCCAAAGCTCGCCCCGAGGACCGTCTTGTCCTGAAAGCCGCCCGACCGCCGGGACCCTGCGTGAAATGGGAACCTTGTGTGACCGGCGAAATCGCGCGGTCGTCCGGCGCCGCGAAAGGCTGCTCACGCGGCAGCGGGGCGTCGGGTTGTCAGACACATGACCGCTCGCGCGCGCCAAGTCAAGGGGCTGGGTCACGGTGGGCGCCCGGATGCAGATGTTGCCGTGCGGCAGTGGAATCAGCGACTTGCCCGATTGCCGTGCGTTGTGCAAAGCTGGATCGGGGAGACGGACATGCCGGAGAGAGACCCGAGCGAGCGCAAGACTCTTGATGCCGCCGAGATTGGCGCCATCGCGCATCTCTACCGCGGCGAGGTCTATCGCTCGACACTCTGGCGGACCCGGCTCGACACGACGACCAACTGGGCCGTCGTCACGCTTGGCATCGCGCTTTCCATCGCGTTCTCGTCTCCGGTCGCGTCGCCACTGCCACTGGTGCTGGTCGGTATTCTGATCATCTTCTTTCTTATGCTTGAGGCGCGCCGCTACCGCTATTTCAATGTCTGGCGCGCGCGCTGCCGCTGGATGGAGACGCATTTCTTCGCCCCGATGCTGCATGACGGGGATCTGCATATCGAGGACGGCTGGCAACAGACGCTGGCCGAGGATTACTGGCATCCGCGATACCATGTCTCGCTTTGGGTTGCGCTGGGTCGCAGGATCAGACGGAATTACCTCTGGATCCTGCTGATCCAGACGATCGCATATGCGGGCAAGCTGATCGTTCATCCCGAACCGCTTACCGCCGCCTCGCAGGTGATCGACCGCGCATCGGTCGGCCCCATACCAGGCGGCTACGTCATTTCGCTCGGCACGCTCTATTGTCTGGCATGGGCCTCGATCGCCGTCTGGAGCTGGCGTGACGATATCCAACGCGCGTCCAAGCGCAGAGACTGGTCGGGCATGGGGTGAGGCGCCGGGCGCGGCCAGTTGTTCGTGTTTCAGGTTGTGTTGAATGGCGCCCCGGGGCGGGCGGGCATCTCGGTCCACCGGGATTGGGCTTGTTTTCGCCGCAAAATCTGCAATTTTTGCAAGTAACGAAACAATAATAAAAAGGCGTAGTCGCCACGAGGTTGAGAGGAAACTCATGCAGGAATGGATCGGGCGCATGTCCGAGGGCCATGCAGCACCGTCCTTGGCGCAGGGGCAGGCGCTGGCAATCGAGATCCTGAGCGATCTTCTGCGCGCCACGGTCGACGAGTCGCGGCAGGCCGTCGATGACGCCCTGGCCCGATTGGGCCCGTTCCTGGCGGTGGAGCGCGTCTATGTCTACCGGGTCGACGCCGACGCGGTTCTTCAGCTGACCAATGAATGGTTCGCCGACGATCTTTCAGCCGTCGAGGAAGAATTTCGCCGCGTTCCGGTGGCCGATATCCCGGACTGGTGGGACGGCCTGAAGCGGGACGAACCGGTCGACATTCCGGATGTCGAGGCATTGCCCGATACCACGCCGTGGAAATCTCTGCTCCAGAAGCAGGATATCCGTGCGCTTCTGGTTCTGCCGATCATGGACAAGGAAAACCTGTTCGGCCTTGTAGGGGTGGATGTGCTGCGCGGGGCGCGGCAGTTCGGACGGCTGGAGATCGAGCTTCTGTCCAAGGCTGCCGACGGCATCATGGCGGCTCTGCGGCGTCACGACAGGGAAACCGCCGCCCGGCGGTCCGCGTCCGATCTGCAGGCAGCTAACGGGCGGCTGCAGGCGGTGCTTTCCGCCATGCCGGATCTTGTGCTGGAGGTGGACGCCGATGGCCGTTTTCTGGACGTTCATTCCGGCCCGGCGGAGTTGATGCTCGACACGCGCGAGAACATCATCGGCCGGGCTATGGAAGATGTGCTTCCGCCAGAAGTGGCCTCGCTGGGCCGTTCGGTGATGCACGAGGTGGACGAGGCGGGGCGTTCGGACAACCACACCTACCCGATGACCATCCGCGGCCGCCAGATGTGGTTCCACCTTTCCGCGTCCCGGCGCGCCGCCGTGGCACCGGGCGAGCGGTCCGGCAATATCTTCGTGATCCGCGACGTGACGCAGGAGGTGGACCAACGGCGCGCCTTCGAGCGCATGGGCGAGATCGCCCGGCGCACCAGCAACCTGGTGCTGGTAACCGATACGAAGGGCCGCATCGAATGGGTCAACGAGGCGTTCGCGAAACGCAGCGGCTACAGCCTTGAAGAGGCGCGCGGCAAGCGGCCCTCCGAGCTTGTGCAGTCGCCGCAGACCGACCCGGCCACACGATCTCGCATCCGCGCCGCGCTCGACGCCGGCGAGCCCGTTCAGGGGGAAATTCTCAATCGGAG
>JBAVQZ010000438.1:0-7230 GCA_049694515.1 Paracoccaceae bacterium
CGGTGGAGCGGATCGTCACCGCAGCCTGCCGCGCGCCCTCGTGGTGCAACGTGCAGCCCTGGCAGGTGATCGTGACCGGGGGCGACGCGACCGACCGCCTGCGCGCCGCGCTGTCAAAAGAGGCCCGCAGCGCCGCGTCACGGCCCGACATGCCTTTTCCCGAAGGTTACAGCGGCGTGTTCCGCGATCGTCGCCGCACTTGTGGCTGGCAGCTCTACGATGCGGTCGGTGTGGAAAAAGGCGACCGCGCCGCCTCGGCCGCGCAGTCGATGGAGAATTTCCGCTTCTTCGGCGCACCGCATGTGGCAGTCCTGACCAGCGAGGCCGAGCTGGGCGCCTATGGCGCACTGGATTGTGGCGGCTTCGTCATGGCTTTCCTGCTGGCCGCGCAGGCGCTTGGTGTGGCCACGATCCCGCAGGCTGCCGTGGCGGCGTTCGCGCCTTTCCTGCGCCGGTATTTCGACATCCCCGAAAACCGCCTCATCCTTTGCGCGATCTCGTTCGGGATCGAGGATACAGAGCATCCCGCCAACAGCTTCCGCACCGAACGCGCGGCATTACCTGAAATCATCGACTGGCGTGAATGAGGCGGCGGCGCCCCGGCCCGGCGTCAGCCGCGCGAGATCGGGATGCGCTTCTCGCCCTCTGGCTTGCTGGGTGCTTTTTTCGGCACGGTGATCGTCAGGATCCCGTCCTTCAGCGCGGCGCCGACCTTGGCGGCGTCGGCATCCGGCGGCAGGCGGAAGCTGCGCGAGAACGCGCCGTATTCCCGTTCGCTGAAATACCAGGTGTCGCCGCTTTCTTCGCGGCTGGTCTTCTTCTCGCCCTTCACCGTGACGACGCCCTCATCGGCGGTCAGGTGTATGTCGTCCTCGGCCACTCCGGGCAGTTCCATGGTGATGCGATACGCATCCTCGCCCGCCGACGCCTCGGAGGCGGGCGCGATCCACTCTGCCAACCGCGAGCCCATGGTGCGCAGCGGTTCGTAAAGGGACGGCCAGAAGCCGCCGCTGGTATGAGATTTCTCGACCATCTCGGTTCCTTTCATTCCCGAAAGCGGTTTCAATGCCCGGACTCATGCGGCAACCTTCGCAGACAGTCGTTGACTTGTGTCAAATCCGGCACCCCGAGATTGCACCGTGCGGGCCACGGCGCTATTGATGGCGCTAACACACGAGGAAGGACATGCCGATGATCCTGTGCTGCGGAGAAGCCCTGATCGACATGCTGCCGCGACGCACCGTGGCGCGCGAGGCGGCCTTCGCCCCCTATGCCGGCGGGGCGGTCTTCAACACCGCCATCGCGCTGGGGCGGTTGGGCGCGGCCACCGGTTTTTTTACCGGGCTGTCATCCGACATGTTCGGTGATCTGCTGCGCGAGGCGCTGGACGCCTCGACCGTGGACAGCACACTCGCGGCGGTGTCGGACCGGCCCACGACGCTGGCCTTCGTGACGCTCGACGACGGCCAGGCGCGCTATGCATTCTATGACGAGAACACGGCCGGCCGGCTGCTGTCCGAGGACGACTTGCCACAGATCCCGGACGCGGTCGAGGCGATGTTCTTTGGCGGCATCTCGTTGGTCGTGGAGCCTTGCGGCGCCACCTACGAAACGCTGATGGCGCGCGAATCCGGCGCCCGCGTAACGATGATCGACCCCAATATCCGCCCCTCCTTCATTTCCGACGAGGCGGTATATCGCGCCCGGCTGGATCGGCTGATCGCGCTGGCCGACATCGTGAAGCTGTCTGACGAGGATCTGCACTGGCTGGAGGGCGCGGGCGATGCGGGGGAGCTTGCCCGGGGGCTGCTGGCGAAGGGGCCGAAGCTTGTTTTCATCACCGAGGGCGCGACCGGCGCGCACGCCTTCAGCACGGGCGCCGAGGTTTTCCTGCCCGCCAACCCGGTCGAGGTCGTCGATACCGTCGGCGCGGGCGACACGTTCAACGCGGGCGTCCTGGCGGCGTTGCAGGCGGGCAGCCGGCTGAACAAGACGGGGCTGGCCGATATCGGCGCGGAGGCGATGCGCGAAGCCCTGTCGCTGGGCATCCGCGCGGCGGCGGTGACGGTTTCGCGCGCCGGGGCCAACCCGCCATGGGCCAAGGAACTGGCATGAGGGCGCTCGTTCAGCGGGTCAGCGAGGCCGCCGTGCGGGTGGACGGCGCGACGGTGGGCGAGATCGGGCCCGGCCTTCTGATCCTCGTCTGCGCCATGCAGGGCGACACCGACGCGCAGGCCGATCAGCTGGCCGCCAAGATCGCCAAGCTGCGGATATTCAAGGACGAGGCGGGCAAGATGAACCGCGCGCTGCGCGACACCGGCGGTGCGGCGCTGGTGGTCAGCCAGTTCACCCTGGCCGCAGACACCTCGCGCGGGAACCGCCCCGGCTTTTCCGCCGCCGCACCGCCGGACGAGGGCGAGCGGCTGTATGAATATTTCGCGAGCCGGATGCGCGCCGAGGGGATCGCAACCGAAACCGGTCGGTTCGGGGCGGACATGGCGGTTTCGCTGGTCAATGACGGGCCGGTGACGCTGTGGCTGGAGGTCTGAGTGCCTAAACTTTAGGCAGCTCTTCGGCGCCTGCCCGGCAAATCCCCTTTGATCGCGCCGCCCGACCCCGCAAGCTGTTGCGCCTTGTCCGTGAACCCCTAACCTGAACGAATGGACGAGGATTCAGTTTTTTTCGACGAGGTTTTCCAACCCGACGGAGCGCCGCGCGCCCCTTACGAACAGTACTGCGCATGGTTCTCGGACGAGGACAACAAGCGGCTGCGGAAAAAGTCCAGCGAGGCCGAAACCTTCTTCCGCCGCACCGGCATCACCTTCAACGTCTATGGCCAGGCCGAGGCGGCGGAGCGGCTGATCCCCTTCGACATCGTCCCGCGCATCATCTCGGAACGGGAATGGGCGCGGCTCACCCGCGGGATCGAGCAGCGGGTACGGGCGATCAACGCCTTCCTCTATGACATCTATCACCGGCAGGAAATCCTGCGCGCCGGCCGCATCCCGGCGGAACTGATCGCGCGGAACGAAGCGTTCCTGCCGCAGATGATCGGGGTGGACCCGCCGGGCAACGTCTATACCCATATCGTCGGCGTCGATCTGGTGCGCACCGGCGAGGATGATTTCTTCGTGCTGGAGGACAATGCGCGCACCCCCTCGGGCGTTTCCTACATGCTGGAGAACCGCGAGACGATGCTGCACATGTTTCCCGAACTGTTCAGCCGCATCAAGGTCCAGCAGGTCTCGGACTACCCGACCCGGTTGCGCCGCTCGCTGGCGGCCAGCGCGCCGCGCGCGTCGAACGGCGCGCCCGTGGTGGCCGTTCTGACGCCGGGCATCCACAACTCGGCCTATTTCGAGCACTCCTTCCTGGCCGATCACATGGGCGCCGAGCTTGTCGAAGGCAGCGATTGCCGCGTGGTGGACGGGCGCATCGCCATGCGCACCACGCGCGGCTATCAGCCGATCGACGTGCTTTACCGGCGTGTCGACGACGACTTCCTGGACCCGCTGACCTTCAACCCCGAAAGCATGCTGGGCGTGCCGGGGATCATGGATGTCTACCGTGCGGGCGGCATCACCATCGCCAACGCGCCGGGCACGGGGATCGCCGACGACAAGGCGATTTACAGCTACATGCCCGACATCGTGGAATTCTATACCGGCGAGAAGGCGATCCTGAAGAACGTGCCCACGTGGCGCTGCTCCGAACCCGAGTCGCTCTCCTATGTGTTGGACAACCTCGACGAGTTGGTCGTGAAAGAGGTGCATGGTTCTGGCGGCTACGGGATGCTGGTGGGTCCGGCCGCCTCGAAGAAAGAGCTTGCCAGGTTCCGCGCCAAGCTGAGGGAAAAGCCCGGCAATTACATCGCCCAGCCGACGCTGGCCCTTTCCACCGTGCCGATCCTGACCAAGGCCGGGCTTGCCCCGCGTCACGTGGACCTGCGTCCCTTCGTGCTGGTTGCCCCCGACCGGATCGACATAACCCCCGGCGGGCTGACGCGGGTGGCGCTGAAGAAGGGCTCTCTGGTGGTCAATTCAAGCCAGGGCGGCGGCACCAAAGACACCTGGGTTCTCGGGGAGTGAGATGATGCTGGGCAAGACCGCCGGCGGCCTGTTCTGGATGTTCCGATACCTCGAACGCTCGGAAAATATCGCCCGGCTTGTCGAGGCGGGCTTTCGCATCGCGCTGACGCGGCCGGATTCGGCGTCGGACGAATGGGCCTCGGTGTTGCAGACGGCCGGCGTGCGCGTGGCATTCGACACGGGGCATGACGAACTGACCGGCCCCGCGGTGATCGACTTCCTCCTGCGGGACACCGACAATCCGTCTTCGGTCATGTCTTCGATCGAAGGGGCGCGCAACAATGCCCGCCTGGTGCGCACCGCCCTGACGCGCGAAGTCTGGGAAGCGGTGAACGAAAGCTGGATGACGCTGCGCGACGCGCTGCGCCGCCCGGTGCGCGAGGCCGACCTGCCCGACATCCTGAGCCTGATCCGACGGCAGAGCGCACTGGTGCGCGGCGCGTTGCAGGGCACGATGCTGCGCAATGACATCTTCGATTTCTCGCGCCTCGGCACCTTCCTGGAGCGCGCCGATAGCACGGCTCGCATCCTCGACGTGAAGTATTACGTGCTTCTACCCTCGGTCAGCCAGATCGGTTCGTCGCTTGACAACGTGCAGTGGGAAACGATCCTGCGCTCGGTCGCCGGGCAGCGCGCCTATCGCTGGCTGAATGGCCCGGACATCGCGGCCAAGGGCATCGCCGAGTTCCTGATCAGCGACGGGCGGATGCCCCGCTCGCTGGCGTTCTGCACCGCGAAACTGGCGGGCAACCTGTCCTACCTGCAAAGGTCGCACGAGAACGGCCTGCCTTGCCGTGAAATGGCTGAAATGCTGCACGCCCATGTGTCGGAGGCAACCATGGACCGCGTGTTCGAGACCGGCCTGCACGAGTTCCTGATAGATTTCCTGCGTGACATCGGTGCGCTCGGCGCCCAGATTGAACGCGATTTCCGGTTTTACGGCTGAGCCCATGCGCCTGACGATCCGCCACCACACGCGATACAGCTATGACCGGCCGGTGGCATACGGGCTGCAGGAGCTGCGACTAACGCCGCCCGAGCGGACCAACCAGCATGTGCTGACCTGGACTATCGGTGTGGACGGAGGGCGCAGGGAGCTGGAATTCGATGACCAGCACATGAACCACGTGCTTCTGCTGAGCTTCGACGGGGACGCGCAGGACATCGCCATCACCTGTGAAGGCGAGGTCGAGACAACAGACACCGCTGGCATCAGCGGTCCGCATGAGGGGTTCGCGCCCCTGTGGTATTTCCAGGGCTCGACCGATCTGACCCGGGCGGGCAACCTGACGCGCAAGCTGACCAAGGGCCTCACGACCGAGATCGAGGATCCGATCGCGCGCCTGCACGCGCTGTCGTACCGGGTGCGGGACGCGGTGGACTATGACACCGGCCATACCGACGCCCAGACAACGGCCGAGGACGCGCTGGCCGCGGGTCACGGCGTCTGCCAGGACCACGCGCATATTATGATCGCCGCCTGCCGCGCGATGGGCATGCCTGCGCGCTATGTCTCGGGCTACCTGATGATGGATGACCGGATCGAGCAGGACGCCACCCATGCCTGGGCCGAGGCGCATGTGGATGGCATCGGATGGGTCGGTTTCGACGTGTCGAACGGGATCTGCCCCGACGCGCGCTATGTGCGGGTCGCCACCGGGCTAGACTATCGCGAGGCGGCGCCGGTCTCGGGGCTCAGGATGGGCGATCACGGGCAAGAGCGGCTTTCGGTGGACATACAGGTGCAGCAGCAATAAACCGGCCGAACCCGCGTTCAGGATCGTTCCATGACATATTGCGTCGCTCTCAAGCTGAAATCCGGCCTCGTCTTCATGTCCGACACCCGCACCAATGCTGGGCTCGACAATATCTCGACCTTCCGCAAGCTGCATTGCTGGGCGATCCCGGGCGACGCCGTCGTCACGGTGCTGTCGGCGGGCAATCTGGCCACCACGCAGGCCGCGATCAGCCTGCTCGACGAACGCTCCAAGGCGCCGGGGGACCGCAACCCCTCGATCCTCGAACAGCCGTCGATGTTCCAGGTGGCGCGGCTGGTGGGCGAGACGTTGCGCGAAGTGATCGGCCAGCACGCTGAAGCCGGGCAGCGCGCCGATTCCGCGTTCAACGCGACGATGATCGTCGGCGGCCAGATCGGCGAGGGCGCGCCCCGGATGTTTCTCATCTACCCCGAGGGGAACTTCATCGAAGCCTCGGACGACACGCCCTTCTTTCAGGTCGGAGAAACGAAATACGGCCGGCCCATCCTTCTGCGCGCCTTCGATCCGGCGATGAGCTTCGCCGGTGCGGTGAAGCTGCTGATGGTGTCCTTCGACAGCACGGTGAAGGCCAACCTGTCGGTCGGCCTGCCGCTTGACTTCCAGATCTACCGCGCGGACAGCCTCGTCCCCGGCAGGGTCCACCGGGTGGAGCGCGACGACGCCTATTTCCAGACGATTTCCGACGGCTGGGGCGACGCGCTGCGGCAGGCCTTCGACAGCCTGCCGCCCTTCGATCTGCCGCCGGACACCTGACGCGCCTGCCCGCTACTCTGCGGCCTGGGCGGAGGGGTTGTTGGGATGTGTCGTCCAGTTGGCATAATCGTCCGACACGGTGACGCCGGTGCGCGGATCGACGGCGCCGGTGGGCATCCGCTCCATCGTGATGCAGTCCTCGACCGGGCAGACATTGACGCAGAGGTTGCAGGCCACGCATTCGTCGTCGATCACCTCGAACACGCGATCCTCGGACATCGAGATCGCCTGGTGCGAGGTGTCCTCGCAGGCGGCGTAGCAGCGGCCGCACTTGATGCAGGCGTCCTGGTCGATATGCGCCTTCGTGACGTAGTTGAGGTTGAGATACTGCCAGTCGGTGACGTTGGGCACCGCACGGCCCACGACCTCGTCGAGAGAGGCATGGCCCTTCTCGTCCATCCAGGCGGACAGCCCGGCGGCCATCTCCTGCACGATGCGGAAGCCATAGGTCATCGCGGCGGTGCAGACCTGCACGTTGCCCGCGCCGAGGCTCAGGAACTCGGCCGCGTCGCGCCATGTCGTCACGCCGCCGATGCCGCTGATCGGCAGGTTGCGGGTGTCCGGGTCGCGGGCAATCTCGGCCACCATGTTCAACGCGATGGGCTTGACCG
>JBAVQZ010000439.1:0-1701 GCA_049694515.1 Paracoccaceae bacterium
GTGATGAGCGTCGTCCTGCGCCGGGAAGCCGACGGCTGGCTGGCCGTGTCGGCGCAGAACACCGACATCGTGCCGGGCGCAGAGACGCATGTCGCCGCCCCCGGCGGTCTGGCGGCGCGGGACTACCGCTGAGCGCAGACGATCTGGCACGGGGCTCGTCACGAAGGCGTCTGCAGCGGAGTCTTCCGCCAACCCCGCGCCATCGTTGATCCGGGGCATTCACGCTTCGCAGATGAAGGAGACCGTGCGGATCCGGCGTTCTTCGAGATTGGCCACCTGGTTTTGGACCATCGCGGGGAAGTCTTTGCCCATGAAGGCCGCCGCATTGAGGGCCGGGGTGCCCCGCGCGGCGACGGCCGACGCAACTTCGCGGAACCAAGCGAGGCTTTCATCGCTCGAATCCCGCGTCTCGCGCAGGCTGAACCCCGCGCCCTGCAACAGTCCGGTGACCTCGTCCGTGGTCGCCAGATGGCTGATCGACGGGTCCCGCGCCCAGGGCACGGGGAAATGCGGCGGGCCGCCCTCCGCTTGCAAAACGTCGTAGACGGCGAAGATGCCACCGGGTTTCAACACCCTCCGAGCCTCGGAAAATACCTTGTCCTTGGCCGGAATGTTCATCGTCACATGTATCGTCATCGCCGTGTCAAAGCTTGCGTCGCTGAAGGGCAGCGCCGTGGCGTCCCCTTGCCGGAAGGAAACCTTGTCATCAAGGCCAACCCATCCGGACATAACCGCCGCCATTTCGCAGAACGCCGGCGTGAGATCGACCCCGGTGACCCGGCAGCCTACGGTTTCGGCCAGGGTCCGGGCCGGCCCGCCGAGCCCGCTGCCGATGTCCAGAACCCGCGCGGCGGGGGTCAGGTTCATTTTCCCGGCCAGTTCCAGCGTGGCCGCGCGACCGCGAATGTGGAACTCGTCGATCGAAGACAGATCCCCTGTGGTCAGCGCGGAAAGATCCTTTCCAGCGGCCACGAGCCATTCGCGGATTGCCGTCTCCATGTTCGCATTATCGCCGTAATGCTTCGCGATGCCGTCACTCATCAGCCACCTCCGGACGCCGTGAAACATCATACGTTATAGCACGAAACATCCTGGAACGGCCAAGTGACCGCCAACTGACCTTTCCGGCAACCGCGAACGGCGGATCAACGCAGACGGAGAACGGGCATTGCCGCAAAGCAGACCTGGGCCGCAAGCCCCAGCGCGCCGGGCAGCGTCGTGTAATGGGTCAGGTGGGCCTGGAACGGACGCTGGAATACCAGGATCGCGAGCGCCGCCTCGGCCAGAAGAAGCAGCACCAGAGCGGCGACGCCCATCGTGACCCGCTCGGGCAGGCGCGCAGACACAGCGAAGCGTCGGACCAGCCATCGTGACACCACCCAGGAGATTGTCAGCATGACGGGAATCTCGATCACGACGGCCGGGACCTCGCCAAGGGCGGGAACCAGCAGAAGGGTGCGGAGCGTGCCGAGGATTACTCCTGCAGCGAACACGGCGCCGAAATAGGCGACCCCGGCTGTCAGCGCACGGCCCATCGCGCTATCCCTCGAGCAGCGCCTTCGCGGCGGCGCGGGCCTCGTCGGTGATGGTGTCGCCCGAAAGCATGCGCGCGATCTCGTCCACGCGATGCGCCTCGGCCACCGGCGTCACGGTGGAGAGTGTCACCTTCCCCGTCACCTGCTTTTCCACCCGCCAGTGATG
>JBAVQZ010000440.1:0-4106 GCA_049694515.1 Paracoccaceae bacterium
TGGGCGTGAAGCATGTGGCCCTGTTCGCCACGCCCGCCACCGTTGCCTCGCGCGCCTTCCAGCGGGAGCTGGCCTTCCGCGCCATCGGCGTCGATGTCGAGGCGCAACCCTGCGGCGGCCTGGTCGACGCGATCGAGCAGGGCGACGAGATGCTGGCCGAGGCGTTGGTGCGTTCCCATGTCGAGGCGCTGAAGCGCCGGATGCCGCATCCGCAGGCGGCGGTGCTGGGCTGCACGCATTACCCGTTGATGGAGCGGGCCTTCCAGGAAGCGTTGGGGTCCGATGTCACCGTCTATTCCCAAGCGAAGCTGGTGGCCGAGAGCCTGGCCGACTATCTGGAACGGCATCCGGGTATGCGCGGGCCGGGCGAAGAGGCGCTGTTTCTGACCACCGGCGCGCCGGACTCGGTGTCGGACAAGGCCACGCAGTTCCTGCGACGCCGCATCGCCTTTCAGGCCGCCTGATTGCGCACGGCGGCTTTCGCCCCTACATCAGACCCAACTTGCAGGATCGTCAGCACATGACCCACAAAATCGCCATTCTCGGCGCCAGCGGCTATACCGGGGCCGAGCTTGTCCGCCTGATCGCCACACATCCGTCGATGGAGATTGTCGCGCTCTCGGGCGAGCGAAAGGCCGGGCAGAGCATGGCCTCGGTCTTTCCGCACCTGCGGCACCTCGCCTTGCCGGACCTCGTGAAGATCGAGGAGATCGACTTCGCCGGCGTCGATCTGGTGTTCTGCGCGCTGCCGCACGCGACCTCGCAGGCGGTAATCAGCGAATTGCCGCGCGATCTGAAAATCGTCGATCTGTCCGCCGATTTCCGGCTGCGCGACCCGGCCGAGTATCACAAGTGGTACGGCAAGCCCCACACCGCGCCTGAGTTGCAGAAAGAGGCGGTCTATGGCCTGACCGAATTCTACCGCGACGAGATCGCCGCCGCGCGGCTGGTCGCGGGGACAGGGTGCAACGCCGCCACCGGGCAATACGCGATCCGCCCGCTGATCGAGGCCGGTGTGATTGATCTGGACGAGATCATTATCGACCTCAAGGCTGCGGTGTCGGGCGCGGGCCGCTCGCTGAAGGAGAACCTGCTCCATGCCGAGTTGTCCGAAGGGTATCACGCTTATGCCGTGGGCGGCACGCACCGCCACCTGGGAGAGTTCGACCAAGAGTTCAGCAAGGCGGCCGGGCGGCCGGTGCATGTTCAGTTCACGCCGCACCTGATCCCGGCCAATCGCGGGATACTGGCGACCGTCTACCTGCGGGGAGATGCCGCAGAGGTGCATGGCGCCTTGGCAAAACGCTATCAAGATGAGATTTTCATCCATGTCCTGCCGATGGGCGAGCATCCCTCGACCAGGCATGTGCGGGGGTCGAACTTTGCGCATATCGGCGTGGTGGCCGACCGGCTGCCGGGGCGGGTGATCGTGGTCGCGGCGCTGGACAATCTGACCAAGGGATCGTCCGGCCAGGCGGTTCAGAACGCCAACCTGATGCTGGCCGAGGAGGAGAGCGCGGGGCTGATGCTGGCGCCAGTGTTCCCGTGAGGAGGGCTTGAGATGCGCGGATTGAAGAAGAAACGGCGGGTGCAGATCATCCTGGTGGCCTTCGTGGCGCTTGGGCTTTCGACGGCGATGATCGGTTACGCAATGCGCGACGGGATCAATTTCTTCCGCTCGCCCAGCGAAGTGGTGGCCCAGCCCCCCGGCCCGAACGAGGTGTTCCGCATCGGCGGGCTGGTGGAAGAGGGCAGCCTGAAGCGCGGCCAGGGCAAGACGATCCGTTTCAAGGTGACCGACGGCGGCGCGTCGGTTCCCGTGAGTTACACCGGCGTGCTGCCCGATCTTTTCGATGAGAAACAGGGCATGGTCGGCACCGGGCGTTACGTGAACGGCACGTTCGAGGCCACGGAAATCCTTGCAAAACATGACGAGAACTACATGCCGAAAGAGGTGGTGGACGCGTTGAAGGAGCAGGGCGTCTACGTCAAGCCGGACGCGGCCGCGAACGGTAGCTGAGCAACATCTTAACCGGATTGAACTGAGATTTCTCCCAAGCGCCGCAACGCCTTGGGGGTTTTCATGCTGTCCGTGGAAGAGATTGCCGATCAGATCGTCGCCCGCGAGGGCGGTTACGTCAGCGACCCTGACGATCCGGGGGGCGCCACGAAACACGGCGTCACGCTGGCCACGATGCGCCGGCTGGGGCTGGACCTGACCGGCGACGGGCGGGTCACGGCCGATGACGTGAAGCGGGTGAGCCGCGACCAGGCGGTCCGCCTGTTCATCGAGCATTACTATCACCGGCCGCATATCGACCGGCTGCCCGAAGTGCTGCGGGCTTCGGTCTTCGATATGTATGTCAATTCCGGGGTCAACGCGGTGCGCATTTTGCAGCGCCTTCTGGGTGACATGGGGCAGGGGGTTGATGTGGACGGCGTGATCGGCCCGCTCACCGTCGCCGCCGCCCGGGCCGCAGCGGCGACTGCCCCGGAGCATATCGCCGACGCCTATGGCATCGCCCGGCGCAATTACTACTACGCGCTCGCCGACAGGCGCCCGGCCAGCCGCAAATACGCAAGGCGGCGCGATGGCGGCAAGGGCGGCTGGATCCGCCGGGCCGAGGAATTCATCTCGCCGCGCTATCGCCTCAGCGCGGCGGAACATGCGGAAAGGGTCGCGGCATGGGGCTGATCGAGGGGATATTCTCGGCGTTGTTCGGCGGCGGACGCAACGTGGTGAAGGAGACCGCCGAGGTGTTCCGCGAGAACGCAGAGGCGGGCGCCGGGCGCGATGCGGCTTGGAATCAGGCGGTGTTGACACAATTCGCGGACGAATTCGCGCGCCCCCGGAAGGGGCTGTTCGACCGGCTGATCGACGGGCTCAACCGTCTGCCGCGCCCGGCGCTGGCGCTGGGAACGCTGGCGCTTTTCGTCAGCGCGATGATCAGCCCGGTGTGGTTCGCCGCGCGGATGCAGGGGCTGGCGCTGGTGCCCGAGCCGCTTTGGTGGCTGCTTGGGGCGGTCATCTCGTTCTATTTCGGGGCGCGGCACCAGGCGAAGGGGCAGGAGTTTCAGCGCTCCATCGCCGAAACGGTGGCCCGCGCGCCCGCCATCGCCGGCAACATGCGCGCGATTCACGCGCTTGGGGTTGAGGCGGGGCAGAGCGGTCCGAATCCTGCGCTTGACGATTGGAGGCAGGGTCGATGAGCGCGCCGTTTCTTTCCGTTCTGACCGCCT
Organism: Paracoccaceae bacterium; assembly: GCA_049694515.1. GTDB lineage: Bacteria > Pseudomonadota > Alphaproteobacteria > Rhodobacterales > Rhodobacteraceae > JADQCB01. Next base: position 3,241 of record JBAVQZ010000440.1, read on the forward strand.
TGGTCTCGGGGCTGTCGGCCATCAGTCTTTTCGACATGGCGCAGCGCCACGAGCGGGCCGAGGTCATCGGTCTTGCCGTGCTGGCGGCCGGCGCGATGCTGGTGCTGCTGCCCGGAGGGTGAGGATGCTCACGAAAGCGTCACCCCTGTGGCGCGGTAACGCAGGTATTGGGCGTTGGCGCGGCCGCGCGGAACGCATAGTATCCGGCGCATGTATACAGAGCTTGGCCATTTCGCCCTAATCCTCGCCTTCGCCGTCTCGCTGGTGCAGATGGTGGTTCCCCTTGTCGGCGCCCACAAGGGCTGGAGCGGCTGGATGGCCGTGGGCGAACCCGCCGCGACCGCGCAATTCCTGCTGACCGCCTTCAGTTTCGCGGCGCTCATGCACGCCTTCATCACCTCGGACTTCTCGCTGAAGCTGGTGGTCGAGAACTCGCACACCGCCAAGCCGCTGCTCTACAAGATCTCGGGCGTGTGGGGGAATCACGAAGGCTCCATGCTGCTCTGGGTTCTGATCCTGACGCTGTTCGGCACGCTCGCCGCCTGGTTCGGGGGCAACCTGCCGCCGACGCTGAAGGCGCGGGTGCTGTCGGTGCAGGCGGCGATCGCCGCGGCATTCTTCGCCTTCATCCTGTTCACCTCGAACCCGTTCACGCGGCTCGCCTCGCCGCCCTTCAACGGGCAGGACCTGAACCCGCTGCTGCAGGACCCGGGCCTGGCCTTCCATCCGCCGTTCCTTTATCTCGGCTATGTCGGGCTTTCGATCTGCTTCTCCTTCGCGGTCGCGGCCTTGATCGAGGGGCGGGTGGACGCCGCCTGGGCGCGCTGGGTGCGGCCCTGGACGTTGCTCAGCTGGCTGTTCCTGAC
>JBAVQZ010000441.1:0-2599 GCA_049694515.1 Paracoccaceae bacterium
CTGGAAAACGACCGGGGCCGGATCCTGTTCGAGTTCGGGCTGCTCTATCTGGGATTCGCGGTGATCCTGATCCTGGCGGCGGTCTGGCTGGGCCTGTGGTTTGCCGAGCGGCTGTCGCGTCCGGTCGGCCGGCTGGCCGGTGCCGCGCAACGGGTCGGCGCAGGCGACCTGGAGGTGCGGGTGCGCGAAGAGAAGGGCGACGACGAGATCGCCATGCTCGGCCGCGTGTTCAACCAGATGACGCGCCAGCTCAAGGGCCAGCGCGACGCGCTGCTGGAGAACAACCGCCAGATCGAGCAGCGCCGGCGGCTGTTCGATTCGGTCCTGGGCTCGATCACCGCGGGGGTTATCGGGCTGGATGCCGAGGGGCGGCTGGAGTTCATGAACCGTTCGGCGCTGGGGCTTCTGGACCTCGACGAGGGGCGCGACAACGCGCTGCCGCTGGGTGCGGCGGTACCCGAATTCGGTGCGCTCTTCGACCGTATGCGCGAGCAGGGGCGCGAAACCGCCCAGGAAGAGATCAAGCTGTCGCGCCGCGGCAAGCTGGAAAACCTGCTGGTCCGGCTGGCCGTAAGGCGCAATGCCGCGGGCCATCTGGAAGGCTATGTCGTCGCGTTCGATGACGTGACCGACCTTGTCACCGCGCAGCGTATGGCCGCCTGGGGCGACGTCGCACGCCGCATCGCGCACGAGATCAAGAATCCGCTGACGCCGATCCAGCTGTCGGCCGAACGGTTGAAGCGCAAGTTCCGCCCGATCGCCGGCGACCAGGTCGAGGCGCTGGACCAGTATACCGATGTGATCGTGCGCCAGACCAACGACCTGCGCCGGATCGTGGACGAGTTCTCGAAATTCGCGCGGATGCCCGAACCCGACAGGCGCATGGGCGACCTGACCGCGCTGACGCGCGACGCGGTGCTGCTGCAGGAGAGCGGCCAGCCCGAGGTGCGCTTCGTCACCGACCTGCCGCAGACACCGCTTCCGGCCGAGCTTGACGCGACGATGATCTCGCAGGCGCTGACGAATCTTATCAAGAACGCCGGGGAAGCCATTGAAGGGCTTTTGGAAAAAGGGGCACCGGATGGATTCGTGCCGGAGATCCGCGTGTCCCTTTCGCAAGAGGACGCGACCGGCGTCATTACCATCGCCGACAATGGCATCGGGCTGCCGGAGGATCGCGGGCGGCTGTTCGAGCCTTATGTGACCACCCGCGACAAGGGCACCGGCCTGGGCCTGCCCATCGTGAAGAAGATCATTGAAGAGCATGGCGGCACGCTGACGCTGAGCGATGCCCCGGAATTCGAGGGAAACACCCATCACGGCGCGCTGGCCGAGGTGCGCCTGCCGCTGGCCCCGGCCGCGTTGCAGGGCCCGGCCGCCGCCGTGGCGGAATGAGAACGAGAGGACAGAGCATATCATGGGCGACATTCTGATAATCGACGACGAGCGCGACATCCGCGAGCTGATCTCGGACATCCTGAAGGACGAGGGTTTCACCACGCGGCTGGCTGGCAATTCCGACGAGTGCATGGCCGAAATCAACGCCGAGCCGCCGGCGCTCATGATCCTCGACATCTGGCTGAAGGACAGCCGGATGGACGGCATCGACATCCTGTCGACAGTAAAGCGCGACAACCCCGACATTCCCGTGGTGATCATCTCGGGCCACGGCAATATCGAGATCGCCGTCGCCGCGATTCGCCAGGGCGCCTATGACTTCATCGAGAAACCCTTCAACATCGACCAGCTTTTGGTGGTGATCCGTCGCGCGATGGAAACCTCGCGCCTGCGCCGCGAAAACCAGGAGCTTAAGCGCCGCGATGTGGCCTCGGCCGAGATGATCGGGTCAAGTTCGGCTTTCAAGGCATTGAAATCGCATCTGGACAAGGTGACGAAGTCCAACGGGCGCGTGATGCTGACCGGCCCGGCGGGCAGCGGCAAGGAGGTGGCGGCGCGCTATATCCACGCCAACTCGAACCGGTCTGCCGGACCGTTTGTGACGGTCAATTCCGCCTCGATCGAGCCCGAGCGGATGGAGGAGGTCCTGTTCGGTCGCGAAAGCGCCGAGCGCGGCGTGGAGCCGGGCATGCTGGAACAGGCGCATGGCGGCATCCTGTATTTCGACGAGGTGGCGGACATGCCCGCCGGCACGCAATCCAAGATCCTGCGGGTGCTGGTCGATCAGCAGTTCCAGAGGGTCGGCGGCGCCAGCAACGTGCGCGTGGATCTTAGGGTGATCTCGTCCACCAACCGTGACCTTCAGGCCGAGATCGCCGCCGGGAAGTTCCGCCAGGAGCTTTTTCACCGGCTGAACGTGGTGCCCATCGCGGTGCCCGCGCTGGACGAGAGGCGCGAGGACATCCCCGAGCTTTCGGCGCATTTCATCAAGGGGTTCAACAAGACCCAGGGGCTGCCGCTGCGCGAGATGAGCGGCGAGGCGCAGGCGCTGTTGCAGACCATGCTATGGCCCGGCAACGTGCGGCAGCTGAAGAACGTGATCGAGCGCGTGCTGATCCTGGGCGAGGGAACCGGCCCGATCGAGGCGCGCGAGCTTCCGCTGCCGGCCGAACAGCCCTCGGGCGAGGGGCGCGTGGTGCTG
>JBAVQZ010000442.1:0-8883 GCA_049694515.1 Paracoccaceae bacterium
CTCGTACATTTCCCAGTGGTCCTGCGGCGCGGCATAGACCCGTTTCCAGGCCGCTTCCACCCGCTCGTCGGCGCGGTAGGGCTGGCCCGGATCCCGATCAAGCACGTCGCGTGGCACCTTCAGCCCCGCCGCCGCCAACCGCGCCAGCGCCGCGTCGTAAAGGCTGGGGCGTGCAAGCTCGGCCTCCAGCCGGGCGCGGATGTCGTCGCGGTGATCGTGCGGCTTCAGCATCGCCGGGTTGCGGTTGCCCACGGTGAATTCGATCAGCCGGTATTGCCAGGACTGGAAGCCCGACGATTGCCCCAGACCGTCGCGGAAGGTGGTATAGTCCGATGGCGTCATCGTTCGCAGCACGTCCCAGGCGGAATTGAGTTGCTCGAATATCCGCGCCACCCTTGCCAGCAGCTTGAAGGCCGGGCGCAGCTCGCCCGCGGCGATGGACGCGCGCGCGGCGCCCAGCTCGTGCAGCGCCAGCCGCATCCACAGCTCCGAGGTCTGGTGCTGGATGATGAACAGCATCTCGTCATGCGCCTCGGTGCGTGGCGCCTGCGCGCCGAGGATGGCGTCGAGATGCAGGTAGTCGCCATAGGACATGCGCCCCTCGAACGACATCTCGGCGCCCTCGGCGGCGGGGTTGTAAGGGTCGGTCATGTCACCCTCGCGCGGGTCTTGTACTCGGGCGCGTCCCAAAGCTGTCCCTCCATGATCTCGCCCATGATCTCGGCCGCGCGGGTGACCTCCTCGGCGCCGATGTAAAGCGGGGTCAGGCCAAATCGCATGATGTCGGGCGCGCGGAAATCGCCGATCACGCCGTGCGCGATCAACGCCTGCATCGCCGCGTAACCATCCGGAAAACGGAAGGAAACCTGGCTGCCGCGCTGTTCCGGATCACGCGGGGAGGCAAGCGCCAGATCCGGGCAGCGGGCCTCGACCTCGCGAATGAAAAGCTCTGACAGATCGATGGAACGGGCGCGGACCTCCTCCATGTCGGCCATGTCCCAGATGTCCATCGACGCCTCAAGCGCCGCCATCTGCAACACCGGCGGCGTGCCGACGCGCATCCGCTCGACCCCGTGGCCGGGGCGATAGTCCATATCGAAGGCGAATGGCGCCTCGTGCCCCAGCCAGCCGGACAGGGCGGGGCGGGTGTCGGCCACGTGCTCGGGCGCGACATAGATGAAGGCCGGACCGCCGGGGCCGGAGTTGAGGTATTTATAGGTGCAGCCCACCGCGAAATCGGCCTTTCCGCACGTCACGTCCACCGGCAGCGCGCCCGCCGAATGCGCCAGGTCCCAGATGGTCAGGGCCCCCACCGCATGGGCCTTCGCGGTCAGCGCGGGCATGTCGTGCCGCCGCCCGGTGCGGTAATCGACCTCGGTCAGCATCAGCACCGCGACGTCCTCGTCGATGTGATCGGCCACATCCTCTGGCGCGACGGTCTTCAGCCGATAGCCGGGCCCCATCGTGCGGACCAGCCCCTCGGCCATGTAAAGGTCGGTCGGGAAGTTGCCGGTATCGCTTAGGATCACGCGGCGGTCCGGCCGCATCTCAAGCGCCGAGGCCAGCGCCTGGTACACCTTTATCGACAGCGTGTCGCCCAGCACCACGGTGCCTTCCGGCGCGCCGATCAGCCGGCCGATCCGGTCGCCCAGCCGCGATGGCATCTCCATCCAGCCGGCCCGGTTCCAGCCGGTGATCAGCATTTCGCCCCATTCCGCCTCGACCGCGCGGGCAACGCGCGCGGCGGCGGCGCGGGGCAGCGGGCCAAGCGAGTTGCCGTCGAGATAGATCACCCCTTCGGGCAGGTGAAACAGCGCCCGGGTCGCGTCGAAATCCATCCTCGTCTCCTTCGTCCGTGGTGGTGCCCCACGCTAGCGCGAAACCGCGCGGGCGCAATCGCCTTTGCCTGCGCCGGGTGCGTCGAAAACGGCGTGCATGTCCCAGTTTGGGAATCCGCAGCCTTGCCCCTAGCGACGATTCCGGTTTTGCTGGCCGGCGGATAACGCTGCGTCAGGAAAAGGGAGCACCGGCCGGGATCACGCCAGTCGCGGAAGGGGGCGGCATGAAAACAGCGCCAACCCATCCGGTTGTGAAACAATCTTGCGCAATGCTATGACAGAGGCGTGTGCCGGCGTCAGACAGGGATAACCCGCGCGGGGCACGAAAGAGAGGGATAGACGACGTGAAAATCGGGGCACCGAAGGAAGTATTCGAGGGGGAGGCGCGTGTCGCCATGACCCCCGAGAGCGCCCTCCAGCTTCAGAAGCTGGGGTATGACTGCGCCATCGAGGCCGGGGCCGGCAAGGCGGCCGGGTTCGACGACGCGGCCTACAAGGAGGCCGGCGTCGAGATCATCAAGACGCCTGCCGCGCTGTGGAAGGCCGTCGACATCATCGTGAAGGTGCGCGAGCCCTCCGAGACCGAGGCCAAACGGCTGAAGAAGGGTCAGACGCTGATCTCGTTCTTCTGGCCGGCGCAGAGCGAAGAGATGCTGGAGCTCTGCCGCTCGAAAGGCGCCAACGTCATCGCCATGGACATGGTGCCGCGCATCAGCCGGGCGCAGAAGATGGACGCGCTTTCCTCGATGGCCAATATCGCGGGCTACCGCGCGGTGATCGAGGCGGGCAACAATTTCGGCCGCTTCTTCACCGGCCAGGTGACGGCGGCGGGCAAGGTGCCGCCGGCGAAGGTGCTGGTGGTGGGCGCCGGTGTGGCGGGGCTTGCCGCGATCGGCACCTCCACCTCGCTCGGCGCGATCACCTATGCCTTCGACGTGCGCCCCGAAGTGGCCGAGCAGATCGAGAGCATGGGGGCCGAGTTCGTCTATCTCGACTTCGAGGAAGAGACGCAGGACGGCGCCGCCACCGGTGGCTATGCCGCACCCTCGAGCCCCGAGTTCCGGGAAAAGCAGCTTGAGAAATTCCGCGAGCTGGCCCCGGAGGTGGACATCGTCATCACCACCGCCCTGATCCCCGGACGACCCGCGCCGAAGCTGTGGACCGAGGACATGGTCAAGGCGATGAAGCCCGGTTCGGTCATCGTGGACCTGGCCGCCGAGAAGGGCGGCAACTGCGATCTGACCAAGCCGGACGAGAAGATCGTGACCGGCAACGGCGTCACCGTCGTGGGCTATACCGACTTCCCCAGCCGGATGGCGACGCAATCCTCGACGCTTTATGCCAGCAACATCCGCCACATGATGACCGACCTGACGCCCGACAAGGACGGCAAGGTCAATCACGACATGGAGGATGACGTGATCCGCGGCGCGACCGTCACCTATGACGGCGAGATCACCTTCCCGCCGCCGCCGCCCAAGGTGAAGGCCATCGCCGCCGCGCCGAAGAAGGACAAGCCGAAAGAGCTGACGCCCGAGGAGAAGAAGGCGAAGGAGCTTGCCGCGTTCCGCGAGGCCACCAGGCGCCAGGTCGGCATGCTGGTGGCCGGCGGCGTGCTGATGCTGCTGATCGGCAGCTTCGCCCCGGCCAGCTTCATGAGCCATCTGATCGTCTTCGCGCTGGCCTGTTTCGTGGGCTTCCAGGTGATCTGGAATGTCAGCCACTCGCTGCACACTCCACTGATGGCGGTGACCAACGCGATCTCGGGCATCATCATCCTGGGCGCGCTGCTTCAGATCGGGTCGGGCAATGCGGTGGTCACGATCCTTGCCGGCATCTCGGTGCTGATCGCCACCATCAACGTCGTGGGGGGCTTTCTGGTGACACGCCGGATGCTCGCCATGTTCCAGAAATCCTGAAGGGGGCGGAACAATGTCTATCGGAATCGTTTCCGCGGCCTATATCTCGGCCGCCGTTCTCTTCATCCTCAGCCTGGGCGGGCTGTCGGGCCAGGAAAGCGCCAAGCGCGCGGTCTGGTACGGCATCGTCGGCATGGCGATCGCCATTATCGGCACCGTGTTCGGTCCCGGCATCGGCACCTGGTGGCTGCTGATCCCGGCCGTGGCTATCGGCGCCTATGCGGGCTACGAGGTGGCGCGGCGCGTCGAGATGACCGAGATGCCGCAGTTGGTGGCGGCGCTGCACTCTTTCGTGGGGCTCGCGGCGGTGTTCATCGGCTTCAACGCCGATATCGAGCTGGGCCGAGTCCTGGCGATGGATGAAGGCGCGCGCCACGCGCTGACCGGCTTTGCCGCCGTGCTGGCGCACAAGACGCCGGTGGAAATCTCGATCCTGCATGTCGAGGTGTTCCTGGGCATCTTCATCGGCGCCGTGACCTTCACCGGCTCGGTCGTCGCCTTCGGCAAGCTGGCCGGCAAGGTGGACGGCAAGGCCAAGAAGCTGCCCGGCGGGCACATGCTGAACGCGGGCGCGGCGATCATTTCGCTGATCCTGCTGATCATGTATTTCAGCGGGGCGGGGATCTGGACGCTGATCCTGATGACGCTGCTGGCCTTCTTCATCGGCTATCACCTGATCATGGGCATCGGCGGCGCCGACATGCCGGTGGTGGTGTCGATGCTGAACAGCTATTCGGGCTGGGCCGCTGCGGCGATCGGCTTCACGCTGGGCAACGATCTGCTGATCGTCACCGGCGCGCTGGTGGGCTCTTCGGGTGCGATCCTGTCCTACATCATGTGCAAGGCGATGAACCGCAAGTTCATCAGCGTGATCCTGGGCGGCTTCGGCAACACGCAGGGCCCCGCGGCCGAGATGGAGGGCGAGATGGTCTCGGTCGATGCCGACGGCGTGGCCGCGGCGCTGGAGGACGCCGACAGCGTGATCATCGTGCCCGGTTATGGCATGGCGGTGGCGCAGGCGCAGAACTCGGTCAGCGAACTGACGCGCAAGCTGCGGTCGCAGGGCAAGAACGTGCGCTTCGCCATTCACCCCGTCGCCGGGCGCCTGCCGGGCCACATGAACGTGCTGCTGGCCGAGGCGAAAGTGCCCTACGACATCGTGCTGGAGATGGACGAGATCAACGAGGATTTCCCCGAAACCGACGTTGCCATCGTCATCGGCTCGAACGACATCGTGAACCCCGCGGCGCAGGACGACCCCAACAGCCCCATCGCCGGCATGCCGGTGCTGGAGGTCTGGAAGGCCAAGCAGGTCTTCGTGTGCAAGCGCGGGCAGGGCACCGGCTATTCCGGCATCGAGAACCCGCTGTTCTTCAAGGAGAACACGCGCATGTTCTATGGCGATGCCCGGGCCAGCATCGACACGCTGCTGACCAAGCTGAGCTGATACAGGGGGCGGGCCGCGCAGCGGCCCGTTCGCGCCCACCCAGTGGTGTATCGGTCATTCGCGCATCGCCAAACGCGAACGGGCCGGGCATGATGCCCGGCCCGCGGTTTTCCGATCGGCGCGCCGCGTGCGGCGCGGGGCGATCACTCTTCCTTGTTCTCTTCCTCGGAGCCCTCGGTGACCTCGGCGGGGGCGTCCTCGCCGGCGACCTCGAAGGCTTCCTCGTCGAGGCCGGCCGCGCCGATATCGTCGAACAGCTCGGCGATCTCGAATTCCGCGGCGGCTTCTTCCTCGGCGGCCAGTTCCTGGATCGACTTGCCCGAGGCCTGAAGCTCGGCCTCGTCCTGGCTGCGGGCCACGTTCAGCTTGATCGTGGCATCGACCTCGGGGTGCAGGGTCACGATCACCTCGTGCAGCCCCAGCTCCTTGATCGGCGCCGACAGGATGATCTGCTTGCGGTCGATGTCGAAGCCTTCTTCCTTGGCGGCGTCTGCGGCGTCGCGGGTGCTGACCGAGCCGTAGAGCGCGCCGGAATCCGCGGCCGAGCGAATCACGATGAACTGCTGGCCGTCCAGCTTCGCGGCGAGGCTCTCTGCCTCTTTGCGGGTTTCCAGGTTGCGCGCTTCAAGCTGCGCCTTCTGCGCCTCGAAGGCCTTGACGTTGCCTTCGCTGGCGCGAAGCGCCTTTTTCTGCGGCAACAGGAAGTTGCGGGCGTAGCCGTCCTTGACAGAGACCACCTCGCCCATCTGGCCAAGCTTGGCCACACGTTCCAGTAGGATTACTTGCATGGGGGCTCTCCTTACTTCACGGCGTAGGGCAGAAGGGCGAGGAAGCGGGCGCGCTTGATCGCGCGGGCCAGCTCACGCTGCTTCTTCGAGGACACGGCTGTGATCCGCGAGGGCACGATCTTGCCGCGCTCGGAAATGTAGCGCTGCAAGAGGCGGGTGTCCTTGTAGTCGATCTTCGGCGCGTTGTCGCCCGAGAAGGGGCACACCTTGCGACGGCGGAAAAACGGTTTGGCTGCCATGGTTTATGTTCCTTTCCTGAAGCTGGCGATCAACGGCGCTCGCGGCGGTCGCCGCGTTCTTCGCGTTTCTGCATCTGCACCGAGGGGCCCTCGTCATGGGCATCGACCTTGATGGTCATGACGCGCATCACGTCGTCATGCAGACGCATCAGCCGCTCCATCTCCTGCACGGCCGGCGCGGGCGCGTCGGTCTTGAGGAAGGCGTAATGCCCCTTGCGGTTCTTGTTGATCTTGTAGGCCATCGTCTTGACGCCCCAGTACTCGGAATCGACGACCTTGCCGCCGTTGTCCGAAAGCACCGTGGAGAAATGTTCGACAAGGCCTTCGGCCTGCGTGTTGGAAAGGTCCTGACGCGCAATGAGAACATGCTCGTAAAGCGGCATGTGAGCTCCAGTTCTGTTCACGGGCGCACTTCATAGGGCCGGGCCAACCCTTCCGCGGCCCGCCCACGAGAGGCTGCGCCGGATTCGCGTTCATGCGGAAGGAAACGCCCTTATACACAGGGTGCGGCGCGATGCAAGCCTCGCACCAGGCCCGAAAAAAAGCCGTCAGAATACGGCCCCGTTCGTGCGAATTAATACAACTTTGCCGCGAAATGGGTCCCGGAGCGCCGAAATCGCGACACGATTGCCCTGCAAATTCAGGGAAACAATGCCGAGGAGGACGCGCAATGACCGCGCATTCCAGCTTCCGTGACTACGGCGTTACAAGTACCGGGGCGAAGCCGCCGCGTGTGACCGTGTGTGAGACGAACTGGGGCTATATCATCAGCTCCGACACGGATCTGTGCAACCGCGCAGCCCTGATCGAACGGGTGTGCGCCCTGGCGGGGCTGATCTTTCTGGTCGGCGCCTGCGGCAACTGGCTGTTTCCGCAGGTCGATTCCGCCGCGCAGATCGGGGTGCAGGCCCGGTTCGCCTCGAGTATCGGGCTGGCGATGCCGGCGCTGCTGTTCCTGTGGATATCGGACCGCGGCATGTCGCAAGAGGTGCATGTCGACGTGGTCAAGCAATGCGTGCGCCGGACCGTGTGTAACCGCAACGGCAAGACGCGCGTCCTGAGGGCAGTGCCCTTCGACGATATCGAGAGCGCCTTCATCAAGCGTGCCGAAGGGGCGCGCGATGTCGCCCAGCTCTTCGTGCGGCTGGCCTGCAACAAAAAGCCTTTGCATGTGACTAGCGGCCGCGAGGCGACGCTGCGCGTCCTCCATCAGCGCCTGTCGAAGGAGCTTCGCCCCGTCCGCACGCGGATGAAGGGCTGGGAGCGCGTGGGCCGCCGTCTTCAGCCCGTCGGCGCCTGAGGGTTTCCGGACTCGGCGCTGGATCGCCACGGGATCAGCCTGTATGAGCCTGAAAAGGGCAACGAAGGGCGGGCGATGCTGAGGGCGCTGATTTCCCGAAAACCGATTTCCAAGCTGTCGATCGTTCCGCCGCGCGCGCAGCCGGGCCGGGAGGGGCTTGCTGTTGTGCTGATCGTGCGGAACGAGGCGCGTCACATCGGCGAATGGGCCGATTTCCACCGGCGCGCGGGCGTGGCGCATGTGATCGTCTATGACAATGGCTGCACCGACGACACGATCGCCGTGTTGCGCCGGACGCTTGGCGGAGCGCTGACGGTCCTGCCCTGGGATCAGAAGCTGCATGACGCGCGGAGCGGGCGCGAGCTGCACAACCAGGTGCTGGCCTATGCCCATGCGGTGCGCAATTTCGGGGGCCGCTTTCGCTGGATGGCGTGGATCGACGCCGACGAATTTCTGGTGCCGAAGCGGGCCGACAGCCTGCCGCAGGCGCTGACGCATCTGGAGGGCTGCGCCTCGATCTCTCTGCCCTGGCACAATTTCGGGCGCGGCGGCCATGTTTCGCCGCCTGCCGGGGGAATTCTGGAAAACTACACCCGCCGCGCCGCCGACCCGATCAGCGGGGCGCGAGGCGTGACCAATTTCAAGACGATCTTCGACCCCTGCCGCGTGACCGCCGTCAGGGTGCATTCGGTCGAGGTGGACGGACAGGCCGTCACCTGCAACGACCGGGGAGAGCAGTTCGCGCTGAAGGACCGGGTGCGGCGGGCGTTCTATTCCGCCGATCACCTGCAGCTGAACCACTATTATACCCGCTCGGAGGAAGAACTGGCGGCCAAGATCGCCCGCGGCTCCAACCAGCGGGTCGAGGCCGCGCGCCATGCAACCCGGGTGCGGCGCAACGTGGCCAATATCGAGGCGGAGGAGGTGGAGGACCACGCGGCTCCGGACTTTCTTGCGCGGATTTCTGCCGGAAAGCGTGAACGTCACTGAAACACCCGGCTGAAGCCGTATTTTGAACACGCCCCCCCCGTGATGACGCTCCATTGTGGTTGAATGGTTGAGGCCGTTATTCACGCTGGAGGCTGTATGCCCCGTGTCAGAGATCTGATCGCCCATGTCCAGCCCCGCCGCTTCCTGCGGTCGGAGGCCGGTGCCGTGACGGCAGATTTCATGGTCATCACCGGCCTGATCATTTCGCTCGCCCTTGCGGTGGCCGGCATTGTCGGGGCCGGGGCGATTCAGATGACCGGCGCGATCTCGTCGAACCTGTCGGGAATGGATCTGTCGCAGAACCACGCCGGCAGCGGCGGGACCGGGGCCGATGACGCTGCCGATGACGCAAGCGGCGACTC
>JBAVQZ010000443.1:0-24086 GCA_049694515.1 Paracoccaceae bacterium
AAGAGGCGCGCGGCAAGCGGCCCTCCGAGCTTGTGCAGTCGCCGCAGACCGACCCGGCCACACGATCTCGCATCCGCGCCGCGCTCGACGCCGGCGAGCCCGTTCAGGGGGAAATTCTCAATCGGAGCAAGGACGGCGAGTTTTACTGGCTCGACCTCGACATTCAGCCGATGCATGACGAGGCCGGAAAGCTGACCGGTTTCATGGCCGTGATGAGCGACATCACCGACCGCAAGCGGCAGGCCGAGAATCTGGACACGAAAACCCATGAGGCGGTCGCGGCGCGCCAGCGGCTGACCGATGCGATCGAAACGCTGGAAGATGCCTTTGCGCTGTTCGATGCGGATGATCGCCTGGTCGTGGCGAACCACAAGTACAGGGAATTCTATGCTGAAACGGCGCCGGTTCTGACCCCTGGCACCAGCTTCGAGGAGATCGAGCGTTTTGCGCTGGCCCACGGCCAGTTGCCCGAGGCCTTCGGGCGCGAGGACGAATGGCTTGCCCAGCGGCTGGCCGGCCGACGGTCGGGTGGGATATCGCTTGAGCAGCGGCTGCCGGACGGGCGCGTCCTGCGCGTGGTCGAACGTCGCACGGAAGGCGGCGAACTTATCACGATCCATTCGGACATCACCGATCTGAAAGAGGCCGAGCAGCGGCTTCTCAACGTCATCCGCGGCGCCGGGGCCGGCACCTGGGAATTGACCCTCACGACCGGCGAGAACCGCGTCAACGAACAATGGGCCGCGATGCTGGGCTATGCACGCGAAGAGTTGGAACCCGTCACCTACGACACCTGGAGCGGCCTGGTTCATCCGGATGACAGGCCGGGCATCGTGGATCGGCTGAAGCGGACATTGTCAGGCGAAATGCCCGAGTTCGAGGGCGAGTTCCGCATGCGCCACAAGGAGGGGCATTCGGTCTGGATCCAGACCAAGGGACAGGTGATCCGCCGCAACAGCGCCGGCGAGCCTGAAATAATCGCCGGGGTCAACCTGGATATCAGCGCCCGAAAGGCCGAGGAGGCGGCGCGCGAGGCGGCCATGCACGAAGCCCGCACCGCGCGGCAGCGTCTGGTCGATGCGCTGGACGCGCTGCCCGACGCCTTCGCCTACTATGACGCGGATGCCCGGCTCGTTCTGTTCAACGACCGCTACCGGGAGTTCTATGCGCGCACGGGCGATGCGATCGAAGTCGGCGCACGCTACGAGGACGTTCTGCGCGCCGGTCTGGCCAATGGCCAGTATCTGGAGGCGATCGGACGTGAGGATGAGTGGCTCAAGAAACGCCTGGCGGAAATGGATCTCGACTATTCAGAGCGCGAACAACTGTTGTCGGATGGCCGATGGCTGCGTGTCATGGACAAGAGAACGCCCGATGGCGGTCGTGTGGGCATGCGCGTCGACATCACCGCACTGAAAGCGGCCGAGCAGCGGCTTTCGAGCATCATCGAGGGGGCAGATGTCGGCACATGGGAATGGATCCTGGAAACCGGAGAAAACCTGATCAACGACCGCTGGGCCGCGATGCTGGGCTATACCATTGAGGAACTCGGCCCGCAGAACCTGGCCATGGTGCGGAACCTGGCCCACAAGCGCGATTTCGAAGCCGCCGAAACAAAGCACGACCAGCTTTTCCAGGGGACGGCCCAAGGTTTCGAGACCGAGATGCGGATGCGGCACAAGGACGGGCACTGGGTCTGGATTATGTCGCGCGGCAACATTTCGCAGCGTGGTCCCGATGGCGAGCCGCGTGTCGTTTCGGGCGTGCATATCGACATAAGTGAACAGAAGTCCCGCGAGGTCGCGTTGAAGAAATCCAAGGCCGAGCTGGAGCTTGCGCTGATGGAGCGCGATGCGGCTGAACGCCGCTTCTTCGATATCGCCACGGTCAGCTCGGACTGGTTCTGGGAGCAGGACAGGAATTTCCGCTTCACCTATGTTTCCGAGAGCTACCAGCGGCAGACAGGCGGCGATGCGCGCAAGATCATCGGCAAGACCCGTGACGAGCTTCGTTCCGGCTGTCCGTTGGTCGAGAAAAGCGCCGATTGGGACTGGCTGAACGCGAAGATGGAGGCGCACGAGTCCTTTTCGGATTTCGTCTATCACGACGTTCTGTCAAGCACCGAGGACAAACCCGTCTGGGTCCGGATCAGCGGCGCGCCGGTCTTCAACAAGGACGGCGAGTTCAGGGGCTATCGCGGGGTCGGGTCGGACGTGACCCAGCTCTATCTCGAAAAGGCCCGTGCGGAAGAGGCCAACCGGACGAAGTCGCTGTTTCTGGCCAACATGAGCCACGAAATCCGGACCCCGCTGAACGGTGTCCTGGGCATGGCGGAACTGCTGGAATCGTATCTGACGGATTCCGAGCACCAGAGGATGATCGGCACCATCCGCGAGTCCGGCGAGACGCTTCTGAATATCCTGAATGACGTGCTGGACATGTCCAAGATCGAGGCCGACAAACTGGAACTTGAGCAGGTGCCGTTCCGCCCGTCGGATTTGGCCGCGTATGTCGAGGATCTCTATTCCCTGCGGTGCCAGGAAAAGACTCTGAGTTTCGAGGTGCTGACCGGATCGGGGGCGGATACACCGCGTCTTGGTGATCCGCACCGGGTCCGGCAGATCCTGGGTAATCTGGTCAACAACGCTGTGAAGTTCACTGAAAGGGGCGAAGTCGCGGTCAAGATCGTCGCCAAGCCCGGCATGCCGCTTTCGATCGAAGTGCGCGATACCGGCATCGGCATGACGCCCGAGCAGGTCTCGCATCTCTACGAGGACTTTTCACAGGCCGACGGGACGATGACCCGCCGGTTCGGCGGCACCGGCCTCGGCATGGCGATCGTTCGGCGCCTGATCGACATGATGAATGGCCAGATCACTGTGGACAGCGTGCCCGAGAAGGGCACCACGATGAAGGTGACCCTTCCGCTTCCGGTCACCGAGGACCAGACGACGGCCCGGGAAGCGGTTGCCCCGCCGGTCTCGATCGAAGGCACGCGGATTCTGGCGGCCGATGACAACCTGACGAACCGCACCCTGATCAACGACATGCTGTCCCGCCGGGGCGCAAAGTTGACCATCGTGTGCAATGGGAAGGAGGCCGTCGAGGCGTGGGCGCCGGGACGGTTCGATCTGCTTCTCCTGGACATCTCGATGCCGGAAATGGACGGCATCACCGCGCTGCAACGCATCCGGTCCGCAGAGGTCGAGGCGGGAGAGCCCGAGACGCCAGCCATCGCCCTGACGGCAAACGCTATGGCGCATCAGGTCGCGGAGTACCTCACCAACGGGTTCGACACCCATGTCGCGAAGCCCTTCCGGATGGAGGATCTGACAAGGGCGATAGCCGCAATGATCTGAGTGTTGAAAGCGCCCGGCGGTGCCGGAAGACACCGGCGCGCCGGGGTTTGTCGCGCATGGCGTTTCAGTCTTCGAGCGCGCGTTCCAGACTGTCCAAAAGCATGTCGAGCAGCGGATTGAGCTGTTCCAGCGTTTCGTCGGCCGACAGGCCAAGAGACATGCCTTCCCCAATCAGGCGATCCACATCTGAGGCGAGCCGGCCGACGTCTTCGTGGCCCAGCGTGGCGGCCACGCCCGAGAATTTATGCGCTTCCTTGGCGATTTCGTGAAGGGCGCCCGGCGCGTCACGTCCGGCCCGGATGTCCTGCCGGAGCGATTCTAGCGCAAGAATCCTTTGCGCCAGCGTATCCTGGAACCGTGCGCGGGCACGGGTCAGGCCAGGTGCCGACAGAGCCTGACCAATGGAATCCGGCGCCGACTCTTCAGCTTGGTTCATGGCCGCCCTCACGCGGAGATCGCGCGGATCAGGGATTTGCGTGCCTGCCGCGGTCTGACCTTCGAAACGGCCTGCCCGATCAGTCGGGTAGGCTTGGCCAGCGTGAACAGCGAGCTTCTGGCGAAACCACCAACCCGGACCCGCGGGACAGGCAACCGGTCGCCGGAATAGACGCTCTCGAACTCCGACAGGCCAATGTTCAACTCGACCTCAAGCTCATCGAGATCAATCTCGGCCTGCCGCAGCGACAGGGCAACGAAATCGCCGCTGCCGACATAGGCCAGCAGAACCTTCTCGGCTTTGAGGCCGTCGAAGATGACCGACGCCACGTCACCCAGAACCTCGACGAAGTCCGAGGGCTTGGTGCGGGCGAAAATATGCGCTGCGTTCTCGATGTGGATGCCGAAGGCGGCATGGCCGAACACGCCCTTGTTGCCGATCGTCAGCAGATAGTTCTCGAGTGCGAGATACTCCACCACATTGGCGACACCCGGGATGTGGCGCGGCGCATCGAAATCAATATGGGTGTCCAGCTCCCCCGCGGCATTGCGGTTCTGCCTGACAAGCGCTGTCGCGCGGGCCCGCTCGTCGTGCAGGCGCGCGACCATTCCCAGGCGCGCCTTGAATTCCAGCTCTTCGAGCGGCTTGATGATGTAATCGGTCGCGCCGGCGGTGAAGGCATCGTCCACAAAGGTCTTGTCGGACATGCTTGTGACCATGACGATCGGCGTGCGCTGATAGATCGGCCGGCAGCGAAGGGCGCGGACCAGTTCCACCCCGTCCATCCCCGGCATCTGGATGTCGACCAGGAAACAGTCGAAATGAACCGACGCATTCGCGGCGAGCTTCACGGCTTCCTGGCCAGAGGCTGCCGTCACGACATCCTCGTAGCCGTACCGGCGAAGCATGTTGACAATCAGATCGAGAAAGACGGGATCGTCATCAACCGCAAGAAATTTCATTTTTTGCTCCCTCACAAGACTTTGGTTCGATCAATGCCACAAAGACAGGCACTGGAAGAATTGTTTCAACCTATCGAAGAAAATTATGTTCGCATTTTGGCAAAGTTGAGCCGATTTGGCGTGTTTGGCTTGCGCAGCGCCAAGGCGACCGGCCCGCGTCAGAGTCAGGCCGTATCCACGGGGCCGGCCCCTGCAAGGCACTGAACCGCGGACAGGAAATCGTCCGCCTTGATCGGCTTGGAAAGGATCATGTCGGCAGGACAATTGCGGACAGACTTTTCCATCTCGCTCTGAGAAGAGGCCGAGAAAAGGATCGCCGGGGTCTGCGAATTGACGTTGACCGAGGCGCGGATGTGGCGGATCAGTTTGTCGCCGGTGATGAACGGCATTTTCCGGTCGAAAATCAACAGATCGAAACGCCGCGACATGCAGGCTTCAAGCGCCTCGCGGCCGTCACACGCCATCACCAGATCAGGATCATCCAGCGCGCCGAGGATCTCGCGAATGATCTCCCGGTTGATTTCATCATCCTCTGCCACAAGAATTTCAAGTTGCGCCATCTCGGTTACAAATCCGTTTAAACCCACCGTGAGAACGGTTTGCACCAAAACGGCGTCTTATCAATGAAAACTTAACGGCCATGAAAAAGCGACTTTGCAAAGTTGTGCCGACAACACAATCACGCGGTCTTGCGGGATGTTCCGCAAAGGCGACCGACCCTGTCCGGAGCTTGCATCATGGGTCCAGGGCATGTGCGATCGCGGCCAGGATGATGCCGTTGGTGTTGATGTCCGTGTAGTTCGCCATTGCTTCGCCGCTTTCCACATAGACGCCGGCGGCGTAGCCGTAGGCGCTGTCGCGGGCCTTCTCGCGGGCATATTGCAGAAGGAACCGGGAATATTCATGCCGATGCCGCGCGGCCCAGAGGAAGGCGGACTTGGTGCTGAAGGTGAAAGCGCTTTTGCGGAACTCCTCGGTCTTGTACTCGGGGCTCGAGGACAGGACCTCGATGCTCCACGGATCTGTCGGGCTGTTCACAAGAAACCCCTGGTACGAGAACCACGGCGAACGATCCATCGGGCTTTCGGACACGCAATAGGGTTTGCCCGTATCCTTCCACGCGCGGAATTGCGCCGCGAAAAGGACATCGGACAGGTACGATGTCGCCGGTGTCGGTCCCAGCTCCACCTCCTGCAGCAGCAGCGGCTCGGCCCCGATCGCGCCGATGTCGGCCACTTCGTAAAGCAGGGCCATCCGCGCGTCGGTTGGCGTATCACCCTTCATGCTTGAATAGGGGGACTTCGCGGTCAGCCCCCACAGGGCGTAGGCGCGCGCGCAATACGAGGTGCAGTGGGATATGTAGAACGGCACCCGGCGCCCGTTGGTGATCGAACTCAGCATGCCGTCGACGATGGTCTTGTCCAGGTCCCAACGCGCCACGGCCTGCGCGACCGGCAGATCCGGCGCGGCGCGGGACAGCGCGTACAGCGCGCTGAGCAGACGGCCGGTGTCGCAGGCGTTGAAATCGCTCTGGCCGGTTTCCGGTGCGTCAATGTCAATCTCGCTGCGGGGCAGGGACAGCCCGCCGATCCGGGCGATGGGCAGGTTCTTCACGATGGAAGCGGCCTGTTTGTGGAAAGCGGCCTCGTCGATCAGGCCAAGCTTGCGGGCGCTGAGGATGGCGAAGATCAAGCTGCCCAGGTCCCACATCGTCAGCTTGCGGAACTGGACAAGGCCATCGCTGCCGAAAAACGCTGTCGAGGGGCAAAGCCCGGTCCTGGCGTCGGTCAGCCGCGACACAAAGCTCCAGGCGATGCGGGCATCCTTAAGCAGAGCGGCGCGTTCCGCATCGCTCAGCGGGGTCGGGTCCGGCCGGATTGCGGCGGCGCTCTCGCGGGTTTTCCGCATCACGGCGAAAACCGGGTCGTCGGCGCTTGTCGCCGCCATGAGACCGGGCGCCGAGGTGAGGCGGGTCTCGCGCTGCTCCTTCGCGGCGCGCAGGACGTTCAGCAGGGCGCTGCGTCGCGCGCGCGTGGCGACCGAACCGGGCGTGATCGTGACGAGTGCATCCTGAAACGTGCCGAGGGACGCGAGCGCATCGTCCTGCACGTCATCCTCGGTTATTTCGAGCCGGGGCGAGAGCCTTTGCAGGCCGTGTCCGTCGAGCCCGGTGACTCCCCCAATGTCGGACGTCATCACAAGCCGGGCGCCCCGTGTGGCCAGCGCGTCGAGAGCGTCGTTCGCCGGAGGACCGCTGTTCAGGACCACGCAGCGATGCGGCAGGTCTGCGGTTTCGCTGTCGTCCAGCGGCAACAGGACGCAAGCCGCGGGATCGGAGTCCGAGTCCGATTGCGCGGCGGGCGTGGCAAGGGTGAAGGCGATGCCCTCATTCCTCAGGGCATCGGCGAAGGCCGCCACCGGGCCGGCGTCGGCGCCCTGCGGCGCGTCAAGACGTATCGCGATCAGGCGAACGGTGTCGGATGTCCACCGCAAGAGGATCTCGCGCGGCAACCCTGGAAGGATGCGGCCGCGCGTCCAGAGAGCGGCCAGCGCGGCCGCCACCGTCGTCGCCTCGGCTTCGGCGCGGGTGTCGGCCACATCCGCGCCGTCCAGCGCAAGGATCATGCGCACATGCTCGTCAAGCGCGATGGCACTGTCCATGGCGCTGTCAAACCCGGCCAGCGGGGTGCCGATGACATGGCGTATGCCGCCACTGCCATACAGCACCGGACCGGGGTAGGCGGACAAAATGGCGTCGCCGGTTTCTTCCGGCAGCAGAACGACATTTCGATAACCGGCGATCCTCACGCCGGTCAGATCCCGCGGGATGTCCGGCGCGACGGTGGCGATGCTGACCGGCGTGGCCGAAATCGGCGCGCCTCCCGAGCTAAGTCCCAGCAACAGATCCATCCGTTGCCTCACCATGCTGGCGCGCCGCATCTGGAAATATAACTTCATGTCAGCCAGGTCGGGCAGCTCGGGAATGAATTCGACGGTCCTGGGGTGTTCGCGTGCCAGACGTTGCAGGAAATCGGCCTGCGCGCCGCCCGGTGCGGGCGTTTCCGCCCCGCCGCCCATCTTCACGACAAGCGCGACCGGCACCCCTCTTGCAATGAAGGGGGCCAGGATCGCGCGCAGCGTCGAAACGGGCGTCGCGGCGGTGACACCGGTCAGCAGGACGGAACATCCCGGCGTACCGGACTGTGCGAAAGCTTGTCTGATGTTCAGCGGAACGCCAAGAACCCCGATGCCGAACAGACCAAGCAGCCCGCGCCGCGTGGTCAGCATGCCTTTTGTCCCCGTGAAATGGTCAACTCGCGCATTGTGACCTTATTGTATCCAATTGTTTCAATAATTTTATTATATCAAAGATTTATCGAAGGTCCGAATTGATTTTCGTCAATAAATGTCCTCATCGCAGAGATTATCGTGGTGAGTGAAGGGACGAGGGGGTGTGTTTGCACTGTGAAGCCGGAACGTGACATTCAGCCAGCGGGGAACTCCGCCTTGGCGATGCCGTGGTTGCATCCGATCTTCGCGGACCCGGAGCATCACCGCGAGAAGATTTTCCGCCGTGTTCTGATGTTCTCGCTTTTCTCGATCGTCCTTTGGATCGTTGGCGTCGGGATGAGCCTGTATTTCGTGGGCACCCTTTCGGGCCTCGAACTGGTGGAGCGCCGCGCGCCGATCGTGACCCGGTCAGATCCTCTTTTTCCGCAGATGACCGTGCCCGACGGGGCTGGCGCCACGGACTCGACGCGGCTGTGGCCCTATGACGAGAATTTCTCGCAGAAGGTGGCGAAGACGCTGCCGTTAGTGCCCGACCCGACGTCGCGCGGCCTGGACAGTGTCTATCGCCGATGCGAGGAAAGCGGCGCCTCGACGGTCTGCGACCAGATATTGCTGCCCGATATACCGGTTCCCGGGCCACCACAGGTCTTCGCCTATCTGCCCTATTTGCCGGAATGGGCCTATTCCTCGTTGATGAGGCATCACGACGACATTGACGCGCTCATGCCCGAATGGTTCCGCATCCAGCATGTCGAGGACGGGCTTCAGGCTTTCAACTTCAATGCCGAGCATCAGCGCTATATCGCGCAGGTCATCAAGGCAGATGCTCCGCGGATGAAGGTTTATCCGGTGGTCGGCATCTCGCCGCTGGCCTGGGAGGGCGCCCCATCGACCGCCGCAGCGAACGCGTCGCTGGCGCAGGCACTTCTGCAGCAGGCGAAACTGCATAATGCGACCGGCATTTGCCTGCACCCCGACGATCCGATCGAGGCTGGGTATCAGAGCTTTGCTGATTTCGTTGCGGCGCTGCACCGCGCTCTCGCGGATAGCGGGATGGAAAGCTGCCTGATCACGGGCCGCCTGGACTGGACCCAGGGTCTCATGCCGTCGATTGATCGCCTGGTGTTGCAGGGGTTCGAGGAGGCCTGGGACGGGTCCGCGCCGTTTGCGCTTGCGGCCCAGCCGGCTTTCGAGGACCAGGCGCGCCGCGCGGTGGCGACCATCGGGCGCGACAAGCTGGTACTCGCGATTGGCAATTTCAGTATCGACTGGTCGTCGGGCAGCGCCGTGCCCGAGCAGATCTCCTTTCCGGAGGCGATGCGCCGCGCCAGCCAGTATGACGGCCGAATTAGCTTTCCGCCCGAAACTCTGAACACGCGGATCGAGTTGACCGACGAGTCGGGAAACCGCCACGAGATCTGGGGGCTGGATGCGGTCACCGCTTACAATCAACTTGCGGTTCTCCGCGATCTGGGGGTCCGATCCGTGGGCCTCTGGCCGCTGGGCTTCGAGGATCCGGATGTCTGGAGCCTGCTGGGCGCCGTTCCTTTACCGCTGCAAGAGGTGGAGACGCGCCTTGGACCCATTTCGCTTGAGTATTTCGTGTCCTACAAGGGGAAGGGGGAATTCCAGCATTTCGAACAGGCCGCCGTGCCCGGCGCGCGCAAGCTTTCCGGTGACCTCGGCAACGGGCTGATCGTCCGGCAGGCCTATACCGAGATTCCAAGGCCCTACACGATCCGCCGGTTCGCCAATGGCCCGCCCGACGAGATCGCGCTGACCTTCGACGATGGTCCGGACCCGAAATACACCAACGAAATCCTCGATGTTCTTCGCGACAAGGGGGTTCCTGCAACATTCTTCCTCGTGGGGCGGCAGATGCTCAGGACGCCCGGCACCGTGCGCCGCATCGAGGCGGAGGGACACGAGATCGGCTCTCACACGCTTCTGCATCCGCATCTCGAGGATGTCTCGGACAAGCGCGTGATGTTCGAACTCAACACGGCGCAAAGGATCATTGTCAGCCTCACGGGGCACAAGACCCTGCTGTTCCGTGAGCCCTACGGGCGAAGCGAAGGGCCGCTCACGGGCCGGTCCGCGCGGCCTCTGAGCCTGATCGACAAGGCCGGCTATATCATCGTCGGGAGCGAAATCGTGCCGCCCGACTGGACGAAGATCAGCGCCGACGAGCTTGTCGCCTTTGTCCAGGCGACGCTCGACGAGAAACCCGGCAACGTGATCGTGATGCATGACGGGGGCGGCGACAGGTCGGCGACAGTGGCGGCCTTGCCGCAGCTTATCGACATGCTGCGCGCTGACGGCTATCGGTTCGTGTCTCTCGCCACCCTTCTGGGGACAGACCGGGATGGCGTGATGCCGCCGGAAAAGGGCGCCCGCGCGGCGTTCGACTCGGTCACGGTCAGGCTTCTGGCGGCCACAGGCGACTCTCTCATCTGGATCTTCTGGATCGTCATCTTCGTGGGGGCCGCACGTTCGCTCAATCTTCTGCTCATGGCGCATCTGCGGCGTCACTACCCGGTGGAGGAACCGCCCTACACACCGTCCGTGACGGTGGTGATCCCGGCCTATAACGAAGAGGCGGTGATCGTGCATTGCGTCGAGACGGTCCTGGCCTCCGATTATCCAGATCTGCAGGTGATCGTCGTGGATGACGGCTCGGTGGATCACACATATGATCTCGTCACCGGGGCCTATGCAGATGATTCCCGCATTACGGTCATCCGCGAGGAGAACCAGGGCAAGTGGAAGGCTCTGGACACGGCCTATTCGATGCTGGGCACCGAGATCGTCGTCGCAATCGACGCGGATACGGTCGTAAAGCCCGATGCGATCAGGCTGATCGTCCGGGCATTCCGCGACCCGGCCGTAGGGGCGGTCGCGGGGAACGTGAAGGTGGGAAACCGCACCAACCTGATCACGCGCCTACAGGCACTGGAATATATCACCATGCAGAATATCGACCGGCGCGCCATGGAGTTCTGGCGCGGCATTCTGGTCGTGCCCGGCGCCCTCGGGGCCTGGCGTTCGGATGCGGTGCGCGAAGCGGGCCTTTATACCAACCAGACCCTGACCGAGGATGCCGATCTGACTGTCGCGGTTCAGCGGGCCGGATACCGGGTCATGTTCGAGGAGCGGGCGGTGTCGATCACCGAGGCGCCGCAGAACGTGCGCAGTTTCCTGCGGCAGCGGCTGCGCTGGACGCTCGGCATGATGCAGACCGCCTGGAAGCACCGGCGCGCCACGGTGGAGCGTCACCCGGTCGGCCTGATCTCGATCCCGGATCTTTGGCTTTTCGGCGTTCTGCTGCCGCTGCTGGCGCCGTTCGCGGACATGGTGTTTCTTGCCGCGACGGTCGGGTTGGTCTGGGACATGATGGCCGGAGTGCCGTTAACGGCGGACGAATCGTCCGTGTTCATCGTTCTCGGCTATGCCGCCCTGCCGATGCTCGACCTGTTGACGGCGCTTGCCGCGTTCCGTTTCGAACGGACCGAAAAGCCTTGGCTCGCCCTTCTGTTTCCGTTCCAGCGATTCTTCTATCGCCAGCTGCTCTATTTCACCTTGTACCGCGCGGTCATTCGGGCATTCACCGGCCGGCTGGCCGCCTGGGGCAAGCTTGTCCGGCTCGGAACGGTGCGCCTGCCACAGCAGTGACAGGCGCGATCCACGTCAGAAGGTGCGGCAGCCCGTGCTGCTCAGCGGGCCGGGATTGACTTGGTATCCCGGCTGCGGATCGATCACGATCGTCTGCAGCGCGGTGATGCGGTAGGTGCAAGCGGTCGCGGTCCGCGCGTCGACGCGGCTTCCGTCCACATAGAGATCCAACCAGGGGTGGCCCTTGTATCCAGTGTGGCACGGCCCGTCCTGCGGACGGTTGCCGTCGCCGCAGACATCCTCGACGATCGCGTATTTCCGCACCTTTTCCAGATAGATGCGCGTGCCGGCCGGATAATCCAGCGTCTGGCGCCCGCCTTCGATCCTGTGGCCGACGGCGATCGTGACCGGGTCGTCGTAGGTGCCCGCGCCGCCCGCCTTGCGGTGGACCACCGGCTTGGAGATTGCAGCCGAGCCCGGCGGGGTGTTGTCCCAATAGCTATAGCCGGTGATGTAGGCCGTGATGCGCCTGTTGGTTGCCCTGTTGCTCGGGTTCATGGATGACACCGAAGCGGTGCGGGCCACCGGGTTGACGTTGCTGCGGGTGGGTTCATCCACCGGCCGAGAGCATGCCCCAGCAAATGCAAGCATGCAGGAGGCTGCGAGCAGCCCGAATTTCCTGATTTTCATGTTCTGTCCTGTCCCGTGCCTGATCGCGCGGTTAAATCTGCGCGAGTTATTACGGACAGGTTATTGAACTCCGCGCAGATGGCCAGAGTGTGTCTGAACTTGGGCGAAACCTTGCCGAATCGAGTCGGGAGAGTGGGGAAAATCGCCGATCAGAAGGCTTTCAGCCGCTCCGTGGTTTCATGGTCCATGAACCCGGCCACGGTGGCGTCGGTCTCCAGCTGCATGGCGCGGTGCAGGTCGGGCAGGGCGGCGGCGTTAAGCACCCTTTTCATGGCCCGCACCGAAAGCGGCGGCAGCGCTGCGAGGTCCGCCGCCACCTTTTGCGCCTCCTCGATCAGCAGGTCATCCGGAACGACGCGCCACGCCACGCCCGCCGCGGCAAGATCGGCTGCGGAGTATCGTGATCCGAAGAACAGCATCTCGCGCGCCTTGTTCAGGCCCACCAGGGCGGGCAGGGTCGCGGTCACCGCGCCAGTAACGAACAGGTTGAGCGAAACTTCGGGGAAGAATCCCTTGGCGCTTTCCCCCCAGATCGGGAAATCGCAGTTGATCGCCCATTCGAAGCCACCGCCCACGGCCCAGCCGTTGATGGCGCCGACCACGGGTTTTGCGCCCATCGCGATCGCGACCGTTACGCGCTGGATGGCGTCCACCAATGCGCGTGCCTCGGCCTCGGTTTCGGGGTGGACATGCTCGCGCCGGTCGTCGCCGGCGCAGAACGCCTTGCCCGCACCGGTCAGGATGATGGCCCGCGTCACGGGGTCCGCGTTGGCGTCGTCGAAGGCGCGCGCCAGGTCAACGATCAGTTGCCGGTTCATCGCGTTCAGACAATCGGGGCGATTGAGCGTGATCGTCCGCACGCCGTTCTCGTCCAGCGCGCTGGTCACGGTCTCATAGGTCATTGCTGGCATCGTATCCCCTTATCACCCGACGCGTCTTGCCCTCGGTGACCGGAAAGCTGCCGGCCGGCAGGACCGTGACGCGCGCCGTCGCGCCGAGTTCCCGCTTGATCGCCATTTCAAGCATCGCGGGCAGCCCGGTCGTGTTTTCGCGCGACTTCGCAATCTCCACCTGAACCGGCAGCACGTCATGCGGCGGCGGCGTGTCGAGATGGATGCGATAGTCGCCCGACAGTTCCTCGAACTGGCTGATCACGGCGGCGATCATTGTCGGAAAAAGGTTCAGACCTCGCACCACCACCATGTCGTCGCTGCGCCCTACCACGCGGAAACGGAAGCCTGCGCGTCCGCAGGCGCAGGGCTCGGTCGTGTCCACGGTAATGATGTCGCCCGAGCGGAAACGCACAAGCGGCTGACAGTCACGCACCAGATGGGTAAGCACCAGTTCGCCCGTCTGCCCGCTCTCCAGCGGCAACGAGGCGCCGCTGTCCGGGTCGATCAGTTCGGGGTAGAGCACGTCGCCGGCAAGAAAATGCAAACGCGCGTCATGCTCGCACTGGGCGGCGAAGTTCGAGAACACGTCGGAGACGCCGTAATTGGCGTTGCGCGGCTCCATCCCCCAGGTGTTGCGCAGCCGGTCGCGGAAGGCGGGATCGTCGAGGCCCGGCTCGCCGCCGAACAGTCCGAGCTTCAGGCCCAGATCCCCCGGGCAGGTGCCGGGAAATTTCTCGGCCAGGACGCGCTCCAGCACCGCCGGGTAGGAAGGGGTGCAGGAAATCGCCGTGATGCCCAACTCCTTGATCGTTTGCAGCAGAAGCTCGGTGCCGCCGACGCCGAAGGGAACGACGCTGGCGCCTGTCCGTTCCAGCGTCATGTGGTCGGTCAGTCCGCCCATCCACATCTTGTAATTCAGGCAATGCACGACCGTATGCCGGGGTGTCAGCCCCGCTGCGCGGTGACTGCGCGCGCCCACCTTCTCGGTGACTTCGCAATCGGCGGCCGAGAGCGCCAGGTTCATGGCCTGCCCGGTGGTGCCCGAGGTCCGGTGGACCCGCGCGATCTTGTCGCGGGGCGCGGCAAGGTAATGGCCGAACGCCGGATGCGTGGCCTGCGCCGCGCGAAGCTGCGCCTTTTCCGACAGGGGCAACTCGGGCAGGTCGCGTAGATCCTCGGGCGGAGTCCTGCCGTTCCAGAGTTCCCGGTAGAAGTTGGAATTCGCGTCCACATGCGCCCTTTGTGTCGTCCACGACACCTGGTTGTGCGGCAGCAATTCCGCCGAAGTCATTGTTTCGGCGTCATCCAAAAGGCTCATGGCGTCATCCCGCGTTTCCAGATCAGGCTGAGCGTGTTGATCACCGCTTGCCTGTCGGTTGAAATCCTCTGCACATTTGGGTCACGGGCCAGAAAGAGACTGGCCAGATACTGGTCGATCATCCCGCCCAGCGCGTAGCCGCGCCGTTTCAGTTCGTCGCGCGAAATCGCGCCCTCGCGTCCTGCGCGGGCCAGGCGCCGCTCTTCTGCCTCGATCACCGTCGTAATCCATTCACGGTTCAGAACCTCAAAGGCCTCCCGCGTCTCGGGCGTGCTGTCCAGACGGCTCATAAGGCAGCGCATCAGCCCCGGGTTCTGCTCGAACAGGTCCAGGTAGGCGGCCGTGGAGCCGCGTATGGCATCGCCGGCATTGTCCTGCGCCGCCTGTTTGAGCCTGTCCTGCACGAAGTCGATGAAGTCCCGCGCCAGGTCGGCCAGCAAGGCATGACGGTCCGTGAAGTGGATATAGAAGGTGCCATGCGCGACCTGTGCCTTCTTGCAGATAGCAGCGACGGTCAGATCCACCGGAGAGCTTTTGTCCAGAAGGCGGCAAGCCGCGACGCGAAGCGCGGCCCGGGTACGTTCGCCCCGCTTCAGGCTGCGGGCGGCGTCTGCCAGATGGTCGCCGAAATCGAATTTTCTATCAACAAGCCTGGACTCGGTATGTGGGGCGTTCATGGCGTTCGAATCTGAAGGTGACATCAGTGTCACCTTTGTTGCGCACCGCTTGTTCTGCTGTCAACACAAGACATGTTCAGTTTGATCAAAAATCGCCCCGCGACCCGCGGGGCGTTCGGAACGGGTGTTACCCGGAAGCGCCGCGAAGGGTCAGGATCACGGCCTTTCCGTCAGTGAACCATGAGGCTCCCGGATGCCGCGGCGACGGCTCGACGATCTGGAAACGCGACGTGCCCGCAACCGCCTGCCCGCTCTCAAGCGCGCCGACGACCCGGTCACGCTCGGCGTCGATGTCGGGGTTAAGGCGATGTGGCGCGCCCCATTTCAGGCCGTCGTCGAAACTGGCCGTGCCGACCATGATGGCCTGACCGGCGGCGGTGCGGAAGCGGGTCGCCCAGAACCGCGCGTGATGGCTTTTCGCTCCGGACGCGACGTCGCCCGGTTCGCGGAACGCCAGGTCATGCGGGCGGCCCTTCCAGAAATATGGAGTCGCTGGCACGGTCGCCGCCGGCTCTCCGCTGAGGGCAAGCCCTGTCAGTCGGGCAAGCGTGGCAAGGCCCGGTTTCGGCGCCTCCGTCCATCCCGCGTTCGTCATCGCCTGCTCGAGCACCGAGGGATCGGGCGTCACCACGACAAGGCTTATCGGAACGGTCCGCATGCCCATTATGGATTCGGCAAAGGCGGGGGCGTTTTTGCCGTCGAACAGCGTGGAGAGGTCCGTGACCGTCGTGATCTCGGCCTGAGAAACCTGCAGGTTGCGCGCCTGATCGAAGCGGGCGACCATCCAACCCGAGGTCAGCCCCGAGGCGATAGCGACGGCCGCGGCAAGCGCCGCTGCCAGACGGCCCGGCGTCGTCCGTGGCGGGGCGTTGCCGTCAACAGCGCATTGCCGCCATTCGGCGACCGCGATGCCGATCACAAGCCACATCGCCCCCACCAAATAGCCGTTGAGCACGTCCGACAGGTAATGCTCGATCAGGTAGACGCGGCTGAGTCCGACCACGAAGGCAAGCGAGACAGCCAGAAGGGCGGCGGCCATCGGCCCGATCAGCCGCTCACGCCAGCCGATATAGGCCAGCGCACCATAGAAGGCGACCGAGACCGCCGCATGTCCGCTGGGAAAGCTTCCGCTGGTTTCAATGAAGTAGGCCAGTTCCGGGCGAGGCCGGTGAAAGATCAGTTTCAGAAGCGCGACCGATGCCGCGTCGCCCAGCACCGAGACCGCCATTCCCAGAGCCAGCGCCCGGCGCCGCCGGATTACCAACGCCGCGCCGATGCCCACGGCCAGCGTGGCGACAACCTGCCAGTCGCCCAGGGCGGTGACATAGGCAAAGACCCGCACCAACCGCGCATCGCGCAGCGCGAACAGCAGGGTCGCCAGCCGATTGTCCGTCTGGACCACAGGATCAGACAGAATGAAGTTGAGGACCGAGCCCAGATAGACCGCGAACACATAGCAGAAGACCAGAGCCAGCAGGGTCGCGGTCAGCCCGGTGAAGCGGGAACTGTCGAAGCGCCCGCCGACGAACGCCGCCAGCCGCGGATGACGCGAAGCGAAGGCCGCAACCGGTGGCAGGTCCGCGAAGCCATGCAGCAACGAGCGCAGCACCGACAGCAGATAGGGCAGCGTCCGCTCGATCCGGACGACGATGAACCAAAGAATCGCCAATACCGCGAGTGCCGCAAGCCCGAAGATCAGCACGCGCGTGGCCATCGGGCCGAACGCCTTGAGCGCGTCGCCGAAGAAATAGCCCAGCGCGGGCAGGATCAGCGCATAGGGCACGGCGCTTATCACGTTCCAGCGCGTGAAATAGCGGTGACTCATGCCTGCCATCGCGGCCGAGAACGGCACGAAGGCCGAAAGCGGCCCGAAGAAGCGGCCGATCACCATCGCGAAGCCGCCATAACGTTTCAGTAGTTCCTGCGAGCGTTTGGCATAGCCCGTCTGGCCCAGATCGGTGCGCGCGCTCAGGCCCCGTGCGCTGGCCCGGCCCAGCCGAAAGCTGATCTCGGCTCCCAGAATTGCGCCGCCGGCGGCAAACCAGATCAGGTCGAGAAAGTCGATGGAGCCCGTGTTCACCAGCAGTCCGCCCGCGATCACCATCAGCGAGCCGGGGATGACGATGCCCGTGAACACGATCGCTTCGAACATCGCGCCAAGCGCCAGAACCCAATAGGCCCACACGCCCAGCGACTGCAACGAGGGCAGGATCTGATCGAGGCTGTGTGGCATCGTCGGCGGGGGCTCCTTCTTTTCGGACGGTCCTACCTGGAAATAAGACCTTTCGCACTTCCTGCAATCAGCACGGTCACGTCCTTGAGTGCAAGAAGCGGCGGCGTGCCGCCTGGAACCGCCAGGTAGCGCGGGCGCCATTCCGGCTGGAATTTCTGCTTGTAGGCGCGCAGCCCCGCGAAGTTGTAGAAGGACCCGCCGTGGCGGAACAGGATCGCGCCGAACCGTGTCCACAGCCGGGTGCCGTGGCGCGCCTCCAGCCCCGCAAGCGGCGCCATGCCGAGGCTGAAGCTCTGCCCGCCCGCATCCCGGTAATGCTGCATCATCTCGACGAACAGGAACTCCATGATGCCGTCCGCCTCGTCCGGCAGGTAACGCATCAGGTCGATCGACAGGTTGCGGCCGTCATCGGCGCTCATCACGTTCGAAAAAGCCATGATCCGGCCTTCGCGGCGAACAATGGCGATCGGGAAACGCGAAAGATACTCCTCGTCGAACCGGCCGACGGAAAAGCCCTTTTCGTGGGCGTTCTTCTGGCCCAGCCAGGCGTCAGAGACCTGTTTCAGTTCTGCCAGCAACGCGGGCGAATGCGGCGGCAGCAGCACCGCGAAGTCCAGCCCGGATTTCAGTGCCTTGTTGTGCGCGGCCCGCATCTTCTTGAACTTGGCGCCGGACAGGCTGAACTCCGGCAGGCGCACCACCGCCTCCTCGCCGATCTTGTGCAGGGTCAGGCCCATCTCGACCCAGAGGCCCAGGAATTTCTCCGACACCTCGTAGAACACCGGCCGACCGTTCGCGCTGTAGGCCAGATCATAGAACGCCCAGGAAAGCTCGCGTGCGGCGACCGGGGGGCCGATCGGGTCGGCATAGACGATCCACGAGCGGCCCTGCACCGCGTACATGAGGAACGCGTCGCCGTTTTCCGAGAACAGCAGCGACTTGTCGCCGGACAGTGCCAGGTGCGCCTCGGGGTCATCCTGCGCGGCGATGATGGCGGCGGCCTTCTGCATCGCGTCGGCGTCCGGGGCGGTGTTGCGGGTGCGGGCGGGCTGCAACGCGATATAGACCATGAAGAAAGTCAGCAGCGCGCTTGCCGTCAGGGCCGCCCGCAGCGCGCGCGGTGTGTTCGCAGGCCCCGAGAAACGTATCCACAACTCGGTGCTGTAGGGCGTGGCCTCATGCATCAGGAACAGGAACGCGCCGGTGCTCAATGCGATCCCGGCGATAAGCGCGAACCACCCAGGCGACAGCATGTTGTGCGTCAGCTTGGCCGAGCGGAAGAACTCTCGCCGAAGCGGAAGCATCACGATGGCCGCACCGAGCAGAAGCGCCGCGCTTTCGAAATCCAGCCCGTTCAGAAGCGTCGCGACCGCGCCGCCGGCCAGCGCCATGAGTGTCAGCCAGTAGGCGCCCGAAATGCGCCGGTAAAGCCCCTGCGCGAGCATGATCAGGACCACACCGAGCACGGCCGAGAAGATTGCGCCGCCTTCCAGCAATACCGCGGCCAGAAGGTCGTTCGGGTCTATCTGGTCGGGCCGCACACCCGGCATCAACGCCGAGAGCAGCAGATAGAAACCAAGACCGAAGGTCGCGGTGCCCGACACCGTGGGCGTGACCGAGGTGATCGCCCGCATCACCGGCTCCATCTGCTCGGACACGTCGCCCAGCAGCCGTGCGATCGGCCCACTTGCCAGCCGCGCCTCGTTCAGTGCGACGAAGATCATCGCCAGCCCGAAGGGCACGAGGTAATAGATCAGGCGGAACAACAACAGCGCAGCCGCGGCCTGCTCGACCGGTACGGCGGCGGGCATGCTGGCGATGATGACGCTTTCGAAGACGCCTACGCCGCCAGGCACATGGCTGGCAACGCCGATCATGGTCGCGGCGGCGAAGATCGCCAGGAAGGTGACATAGTCGGGGGCGGCGGCGGGCAGAAGAACGTAAAGCGTCAACGCCGCCATCGCCGTGTCGAGCGCAGTAAAGCCCAGTTGCCCGTAGAGGATCCCGGGTGAGGGCATGCGAACCTCGAAGCTGCGGATCTTCAGGGATTTCCCGCTGATTGAGAGCCATGTCAGAACCACTACCGACCCGAGAAGAATGGCGATCGCCCCCAGCCTGATCGATTGCCCGCCCCATGGCAGAAAGTCCCCCAGCGCAAGCGGGTGGATCGCCAGCGCGCCAAGCCCGATCACTGTGATCCCCACGCCGAAGGCCAGCGACACGAAGGTGGAGACCGCCGCCACCTCGTAGGCATTCAGCCCGAAGGCGGAATAGATTCGATAGCGCACCGCGCCGCCCGAGATCGCCGCCACACCGATGCTGTTGCCGAAGCTGTAGCCCAGGAAACCGCCAACTGCGACGATACGGAACGGCAGTTTCCGATCGAGGTAGCGCAGCGCCGACCAGTCATATCCGATCAACGCGCAATAACCCGCGATGGTGGCCAGCAGGGCGGCGCCCAGCGCCCCCCAGTGTGTCGCCCGGACCTGCGCGAAGACATCCGCCGCCCTGACCGGGGCCAGCAGGTGATAAAGCGCGTAAAGCCCCAGCGCGAAAAGGCTCAGACCCAAGATCACCGGTGCAAAATTGCGCAGCCGGGACCACAGGTGCCGACCACCTGTGCCGACGCCGGGCTGCTGCGAAATCTGGCTCATCGGTGTCCCTTTTGCCGTACCATCGGGCGTGGGGAACCTCTTATCCGTTTTGGCGGTGAATGCAAAAAAATACGGCCGCCCGAAAGCGGCCGTAAGTCAAGGAGAGTCATCTGCGTTCAGGACTGCGCGACGCCTGCCCCGACGAAAATCGGATTGCCCTGTCGCATCACGCGCAACAGGACCGGCTTGCCGTCCTTGGCGTTGACCGCCGCCGCCAGTTCCGCGGGCGTCGTCACGGTCTTGCCGTCCACCTGCTCGATCACGTCGCCGGGCATCAGCCGGTCGGCGTTGGGGCCGTCCTGAGCGACATCGGTCACTACCACGCCGGCCTCGCCCTCGGGCAGGCCCAGCTGGCTGGCAAGCTGCGGCGACATCGGCTGCACCTGGATGCCCAGCGCGTCGGTGGCAGTGTGCGCCGGCGCTTCGGTGCTGGCCATCTGCTGCTCCTCGGGCAGCTTACCGATGCTCACGCTGACGTCCTGTTTGGCGCCGTCGCGCAGGATCGTCAGCTGGGTGTCGGTGCCCGCCGGGATCGCGGCGATGACCGAGGGCAGTTCGTGCATCTTGTTGACCGTCTGGCCGTTGACCGCGACGATCACGTCACCGTCTTTCAGGCCAGCCTTGGCCGCCGGGCTGTCCGGCTGGACCGAGGCCACGAGGGCGCCTTCGGGCTGATCCATGCCCAGCGCCTGCGCAAGTTCCGGCGTGACGCTCTGGATATGCACGCCCAGCCAGCCGCGCGCGACGGAGCCGTGGTCGCGCAACTGCGCAACGACGTCCTGAACGGTTTTGGACGGGATCGAGAATCCGATGCCGACCGAACCGCCCGAGGGGCTGAAAATCGCCGTGTTCATGCCGACGACCTCGCCCTGGGTGTTGAACAGCGGCCCGCCCGAGTTACCCTTGTTGATGGCTGCGTCGGTCTGGATGTAGCTGTCATAGGGACCGGAATTGATGTTGCGCCCCAGCGCCGAGACGATGCCCGAGGTCACGGTGCCGCCCAGGCCGAACGGGTTGCCCACGGCCACAACCGCATCGCCGACGCGCAGCTTGCTGGAATCGCCGAAAGGAACGGTCGGCAGACCGCTGACACCGTCGATCTTGATCACCGCAACGTCGGTCATCGGGTCGGTGCCGATGACGCGGGCGTCATGTGTCTCGCCGTCATCAAGCTTGACGCTGACCTTCTCGGCCCCGTCCACGACGTGGTTGTTGGTCACGATGTAGCCGTCGGACGAAATGATGAAGCCCGAACCGAGGCCGCGAACCACGCGTTCGCGCTGCTGCGGGCCGCCGGGCTGGCCGAAATCCTTGAAGAACTGATCGAACGGCGAACCCTGCGGAAAGGGTGAGCCGCCCTGGAACATGGTCGGGGCGTCTTTCTTCGCGGTGACCTCGACAAAGACCACGGCGGGCGAAATCTTCGCCACCAGGTCGGCATAGCCCGACGGCGGCGCATAGGCATAAGCGGGGATCGCGGTCGTGCCCGCCAGGCCGGCGGCGCCGAGCGATAGCGCCAGGACGAGGGCCTTGACGGATTTCCCGGCCGTCCGGGCCGTCGATTTGATCGGATGTGTCATCTTGCCTCTCTCCAGAATCTGTCCGGTGAAACGTCTCCGGGTTTGCGTGAGACTGAAGATGCGCGGGCAATGTTGTCGTCGCCTGTCCGTCGGATTACCGATCCGTAAGCACACGCCGATGTGAGGCGAGGGCGGAAATTCCGCTTCTGTCCGATCCGTAAGAAACGGGCAAGGGCGCGGTAAGGGCGCATTGCTAATGTCATTGCCTGAGCCGCCCGGAACCGAAGGGGATGCGCGGTCCGTCGATCAAGGTTCCTTCGCCCCAAGGGCGCGCGGTTTTTGCTGACCCCCGCCCGCAACCCGTGATAACAGATGTGCATGAAAATCCTTCTTGCCGAAGACGATCGCCGGACGGCGGCCTATCTGCGCCAGGGGCTGGAATCCGAGGGCCACAGCGTCGATCCGGTGGAGAACGGCCGCGACGCGCTGGTGCGCGCGACGATGCAGCCCTACGACCTGGTGATCGTCGACCGGATGATGCCCGAGCTTGACGGGTTGTCTCTGGTCAAGGCGCTGCGCGCGGCGAACGTCAAGGCGGCTGTCATCTTCCTGACGGCGATGGATGGCGTCGATGACCGGGTCGAAGGGCTGCGCGCCGGCGCCGACGACTATCTGGTCAAGCCTTTCGCCTTTGCCGAGCTGTCGGCGCGTCTTCAGGCGCTGTCCCGCCGGCCAGCCCTGCAAAGCGGGGATGCCACGGTGCTGGAGGTGGGCGATCTGAGGATGGACCTGGTACGCCGCGTTGTGACCCGCGCCGGCGTCGAGATCGACCTGCAGCCGCGCGAATTCCGGCTGCTGGAGCATCTGATGCGCAATGCCGGCCGCGTCCAGACACGCACCATGCTGCTGGAGGCGGTGTGGGATTTTCATTTCGATCCCAACACAAGCGTCGTGGAAACCCATGTCAGCCGCCTGCGCGCGAAGATCGACAAGCCTTTCGACACGCCGCTTCTGCACACGGTCCGCGGGGCCGGCTACACGCTGAAGGCATGAGAGTGCGGCGCGGCCTTGGTGAAATGCTCTCCCGGTTCGCGCCGGTGGCGCAATCCTCGTCGCTGCGGCTGGCGCTTGTCATCTCGGCGATCTTCGCCAGCGCCATGCTGCTGGCCGGGGCGGTGTCTTATGTTCTGCTGACCAACCAGTTGCAGGCGCGGCTGCGCGACGACGCCCGGCAGATGACCGAGAACCTGGCGGCGACCTACCAGGTGGCGGGGTTGCCCGAACTGCACGCCCAGATCGCCACCAACGTGGCCACCACTCGGGATTATGCCATCCTCTACCTGTTCGTGGATGCCTCGGGACGCATCGTTTTTGGCAATTTCCGTCTCGATCAGCCCTTCACCGGGCCACGCGACCTGGTGGCTGGGCGCAACATCGCGCTGCCTGGCCGGCCCGGCGACGACGCGGAAAGGTTTTCGGCCTATGGCTTGCGCATTCCGGCCGGCTGGATCATCACCGCGCGCAACACCAACTGGATCGCCGACACGCAAGGCGCACTGATTCAGTCCATCGCTCTTGGGCTGGCCTTTGCGTTGCTCCTGTCGGTGAGCCTTGCAATCTTTCTGGCGCGGCGCAGCGAGCGGCGGATCGCGCAGCTGAACACGGTGCTGGACCGGGTGGCCGGAGGAGATCTGACGGTGCGTGCGGACGGCCTGCCCGTGGGGCGCGACGATATCGCCCGCATCGCCCGCTCGATCAATGCCACGCTCGACCGGCTGTCGCTGACGGTCGAAAGCCTGCGCCAGGTCTCCAACGACATCGCGCATGACCTGCGCACCCCGCTGACCCGCCTGCGGACCCGGCTGGAGCCTCTGCTGATGCGCGACGATCTGCCGGACGGCGCCGCGAGCGAGATCGAGAGCGCCGTGACCGAGACCGAGGAAATCGTGCGCGCCTTCAACGCCGTTCTGCGGATCGCCCAGATCGAGGGCGGCAATGCCCGCCCCCGGAGCGAGCCGGTGGACCTGGCCGAACTGGCGCAGGCGGTCCACGACATGCTGGAACCCGTCGCCGAGGAGCAGGGCCACCGCTTTACCTGCGACACCGGCGCGGGCCCGGTGAGCGTCATCGGCGACCGCGAGATGCTGGCCCATGCCGCCACCAACCTGGTCGAGAACGCCTTTCGCCATTGCCCCGCCCCGGCCGACATCCGCCTGTCGGTGGGGCAGGGGGCGGGGAAGGCGCGGCTTTCGGTCTGCGACAACGGCCCCGGAATTCCGGCCGACGAGCGCGACAGGGTGTTCCGCCGGTTTTACCGTCTGGAAAAGAGCCGCAGCACCGAAGGCAGCGGGCTGGGCCTTAGCCTGGTGGCGGCGATCGCGCACCTGCATCGCGGCGAGGTGCGGTTGCGTGACAACGCACCGGGCCTTTGCGCCGAGATC
>JBAVQZ010000444.1:0-3959 GCA_049694515.1 Paracoccaceae bacterium
GCCTCGGGCAGCGGTCCGTCCGCGTCGTTCAGAACCGTGGCCACAAGCGGTACCGGCAGCACCGGCACGACCGCGCGCAGGCGTCCCATCAACTCGGCCGCGACGGCCCGCGTCATGTCGCCGTGCCGATCGTCAGTGAAGGCGCGAAGCGACAGCGGTTCGCCGAAGCTGACGGCGGCATAGCCAAAGCGGTGGAACCGGCCTGCCAACCGGAACCGGAGCTGGCGCAGAAGGAAGCCAGCCATACGGAACAGGTTGAAGCGGAACCGCCGCTCGCCCGACGCGGCTGCCTCCAGCAGCACCCGATCCTCCAGAACACGGTCATAGTTCAGCGCGACCGGCACGAAGATCACGTCGCGCCCGCCCTTCGGATCGAACCCCGCCACGACATAGCTCAGAAGCCCCAGCTTCGGCGGACCCAACGCGCCTGTCAGGCTCAGACCGCCCTCGGGGAAGAATGCCTGGGTCATCCCGCCCGCCGTCGCCACCTGTACATAACGCTCCAGCACCCGGCGATAGAGCGGATTGCGCGACTTGCGGCGGATGAAATAGCCACCCATCGCCCGGATCAGCCCCTGCAGCGGCCAGATGCGCGCCCACTCGCCGACGGCGTAGGACAGGGCCGAACGTTCAGCGGCCAGATAGGTGACCAGCACGTAATCCATGTTGGAGCGGTGGTTCATGACGAAGATCACTGTCGCATCCTTGTCCAGTTGCGACAGGGCCGCTTCGTCGAAATAACCCAGACGTACGCGATAGAAGGATCGGCTGAGAAACCGCGCCAACCGGATCGCGAATCCGAAATAGGCCGTCGCGCTGAAGGCGGGCACGATCTCGCGCGCATAGGTCCGCGCCTGCTGAAAGGCGACCTGCTCGGGGATGCCCTCGGCCCGGGCGTGTTCCGCGACGGCCTCCATCACATGCGGATCATAGATCAGCCGCTGGATCATGTCGTGACGGCGCGCCAGCCGGAACGGCTCGATCGGGCGTTCCAGACGCTCGTTCAGACGCGCGACCACCTTTTCCATCCGGCGGCGGAAATACCAGCGCACCGAAGGGAACAGGAAATGCGACGCGAAGGTGACCGCCGCGAAGAGCAGGATCAGGATCAGTGCCCAGACGGGTATTTCGACCGTTTCGAACATTGGTGCAGCCTAACCGAATGCGCTGACGCGTCCATTCCCCTTCACCTGTCGCGGCCGCACTAAAGGAGACACAGGGAATTGCCGCAACGCAGCGAATTGACAATGGCATAAAATTCCACGTATCACCACATTGACGAAACAAAGTTACTCATTCGATTCACGAAGGCCCGAAATGACCGACACGACCAAAGATCGCCCCTGGCTGTTTCGCACCTATGCCGGTCACTCCACCGCCAAGGCCTCCAACACGCTTTACCGCAGCAATCTGGCCCGGGGACAGACCGGCCTGTCGGTGGCTTTCGACCTGCCGACCCAGACCGGCTATGACAGCGATCATCAGCTGGCGCGCGGTGAGGTGGGCAAGGTCGGCGTGCCGGTGGCGCATCTGGGCGACATGCGCGCCCTGTTCGACGGCATCCCGCTGGAGCAGATGAACACCTCGATGACAATCAACGCCACGGCACCTTGGCTGCTGGCGCTTTATGTCGCAGTGGCCGAGGAGCAGGGCGCCGATATCGCGAAACTCACAGGCACTGTGCAGAACGACATCATCAAGGAATACCTCAGCCGCGGCACCTATATCTGTCCGCCCGCGCCCAGTCTTCGGATGATTACGGACGTCGCGGCCTTCACGCGCGAGCACATGCCGAAATGGAACCCGATGAACGTATGCTCCTACCACCTGCAAGAGGCTGGCGCGACGCCCGAGCAGGAGCTCGCCTTCGCGCTGGCCACCGCCACCGCGGTGCTCGACGATCTGAAGGGAAAGGTGAGCGACGAGGATTTCCCGGCGATGGTCGGGCGCATCTCGTTTTTCGTGAACGCCGGCATCCGCTTCGTCACCGAGATGTGCAAGATGCGCGCCTTCGTCGAGCTGTGGGACGAGATCTGCCGCGAAAGATATGACGTCGAGGATCCGAAATTCCGCCGCTTCCGCTATGGCGTGCAGGTCAACAGCCTGGGCCTGACCGAGCAGCAGCCGGAAAACAATGTCTATCGTATTCTGCTGGAAATGCTGGCCGTGACGCTGTCGAAGAACGCCCGCGCCCGCGCCGTGCAACTGCCCGCCTGGAACGAGGCGCTGGGTCTGCCCCGTCCGTGGGATCAGCAATGGTCGCTGAGGATGCAGCAGATCCTGGCCTATGAGACCGACCTGCTGGAATACGGCGACCTGTTCGACGGCAACCCGGCGGTAAGCGCGAAGGTCGAGGCGTTGAAAGACGGCGCGCGGGCCGAGCTCGCCCAAATCGATTCGATGGGCGGCGCGGTGGCGGCCATCGGCTACATGAAATCGCGTCTCGTCGAAAGCAACGCCGAACGTATCGCCCGGATCGAGGGCGGCGAGACCGTGGTGGTCGGTGTCAACCGCTGGGCCGAGGCCGAGCCCTCGCCCCTGACCTCGGGACCCGAGGCGATCATGGTGGCGGACCCTCAGGCCGAGGCCGACCAGCTTTCCCGCCTCATCGCGTGGCGCGACACCCGGGACGAGGCAAAGGTGCAGGCCGCGCTCGCCAGACTGCGCGCGGCGGCGGCGAGCGGCGAGAACATCATGCCCGCCTCCATAGAGGCTGCGAAAGCCGGCGCGACGACGGGCGAATGGGGCAACATGGTGCGCGCCGCCTTCGGCCAGTATCGCGGCCCCACCGGCGTGTCGAAAAGCCCGTCCAACCGCACCGAAGGGCTGGACGAGATCCGCGCCCGTGTCGATGCGGTGTCCGACAGGCTGGGACGGCGGCTGAAATTCCTGGTCGGCAAACCCGGCCTCGACGGACATTCCAACGGCGCCGAGCAGATCGCGGCGCGGGCGCGCGATTGCGGGATGGATATCTCTTATGAAGGCATCCGCCTGACGCCCGAGGAAATCGTCGCCGCCGCGCAGGACGACAAGGCCCATGTCATCGGCCTGTCGGTCCTGTCGGGCAGCCATATCCCGCTGGTGGAGGACGTGATGACGCGCCTGCGCGCCGCGGGGCTGGGCGAGGTGCCGGTGATCGTGGGCGGTATCATCCCGGAAGAGGACGCCGCCAGTCTGCGCGGCATGGGCGTCGCGCGGGTGTATACGCCGAAGGATTTCGAGCTGAACAGCATAATGCTCGACATCGTGACGCTGGCCGACCCGGCAGCCGTGGCTGCGGAATAGTCGGCGCCCTGTCCGGCCTGGATCACCCCTGGATTTCTCTGAGCCGGTCGACGACGCGGCGGCCGAGACCCTTGTCGCCACGCGCGAGCCTGCCGAGGGCGACGTAATCATCGACGCTCAGCCCGTCGATCGCCTCGATCGCTGAAATGATCTTGCCCCTCGATTCCTTTGCCAGCGCGTTCTTCGCCTGCTTAGTTTCGGCGACCTCCATCTTCGGCTTGTACTCTTTCTGGATCTTCGACACCGCAAGGATCGCATGGGCAAACGCATCGACCTGCGCGTCGGTCACCTGGTCGGCCGTCAATTGCGGCGCGGCCGTCGTCTCGGCCTGCTGCGCGGCGACGGGTGCCGCGAAGGCCAGCGAAACGGCCGTCAGAGCGGCGGCGAGCGTTGGAGCAGGGGTCATGTTATCTCCTTCGATGATAAAAGCCACAGGCAGCGCTGCGACCGAGCTGCATCCCACCTAACCCTCGGCCGCGGAGATTTCAAAACCGGACGGCATTTTTCCGCCGGGATGAACGATTCGATCAATATTTGGTTCCGCCAAAACCGGCCTCGTCTCCCGGCCCGGTCAATTCACAGTTCAGATCGGCGTAATTTCCCAAACGAATTTTCCATTGCAATTCTCAGGGCTTTGATAATAAATACTTCGCCAATACCGGACTGTGTCAATC
>JBAVQZ010000445.1:0-2697 GCA_049694515.1 Paracoccaceae bacterium
CCGCCATTCGGCGTTGCCGGGGCCGGTCCACCGGGGCCCGGCGCGGGCGGCGGCGTGTCCTGAAGCTTGCGCACCAGTTCCTCGGGCGAAGGCAGGGTCGAAACATGGGTCAGCCGGATGATCGCCATTTCGGCGGCCATCATCGCGTTCGGCGCCATCGTCACCTCTTCCAGCGCCTTGAGCAACATCTGCCACATCCGGGTCAGCGCCCGCATCGGCAGCTTCTCGGCCATCGCCAGGCCGCGCGCCCGCTCGTCCGGGCCGACGGTGGGGTCTTCGGCCGCTTCGGGCGTGATCTTGATCACGCTGATCCAGTGGGTGATCTCGGCCAGGTCGCGCAGCACCGCCAGCGGATCGGCCCCGTCGGCATATTGCGCGGACAGCTCGTTCAGCGCGCCGGCGGCGTCGCCGGCCATGATCATGTCAAACAGATCCAGCACCCGGCCCCGGTCAGCCAGCCCCAGCATGGCGCGGACCTGGTCGGCCGTGGTCTCGCCCGCGCCGTGGGAGATCGCCTGGTCCATCAAGCTCATCGCGTCGCGGACCGATCCTTCGGCGGCGCGCGTGATCAGCGCCAGCGCGTCATCGGCGATCTGCGCGTCTTCCTTCCCGGCGATGGATTTCAGATGCGCGATCATCGTCTCGGGCTCGATCCGGCGCAGGTCGAACCGCTGGCAACGCGACAGCACCGTGACCGGCACCTTGCGGATCTCGGTGGTGGCGAAGATGAATTTCACATGCGCGGGCGGCTCCTCCAGCGTCTTGAGCAGCGCATTGAACGCGCTGTTCGAGAGCATGTGAACCTCGTCGATGATATAGATCTTGTAGCGCGCCGAAGCCGCCCGGTAATGTACGCTGTCGATGATTTCGCGGATGTCGCCGACGCCGGTACGGCTGGCCGCGTCCATCTCCATCACGTCCACATGGCGGCCCTCGGCGATGGCAACGCAATGCTCGCAAACGCCGCAGGGCTCGATCGTCGGTCCGCCGGTGCCGTCGGACCCGATGCAATTCATGCCCTTGGCGATGATCCGCGCCGTGGTGGTCTTCCCGGTGCCGCGGATACCCGTCATGATGAACGCCGACGCGATGCGGTCTGCCGCGAAGGCGTTCTTCAGCGTGCGCACCATCGCATCCTGCCCGATCAGATCGGCGAAGGTCGCGGGGCGGTATTTTCGGGCGAGCACCTGGTAGCCGGCGTCAGGCGTATCGGACATGGACCCTCTCGGATTCGAAGCAGAGGTGAGAGTAGGCGTTGGAGCCTCCGCCGTCCAGCCACGGCCTGCGGGATCGGCGCCGCACCGGGACCGCTATTCCCATTCCATCTGGCTGAAGACCTGTTGTGCGTTGCGACGGGCCAGCAGGTCGAAATCATGAAGGCCGGAAAAGGCGGACTGATCCACGTCGACCGAGCCGATGATGTCGCCGCCCGCCGCCATGTATTCGTCAATACGGTCGCGCAGATTGACGAGATAGTCATAGGTATCGTGCCGCGCGGTCGCCAGGTCAGTGGGTGGGCCGTGACCGGGGACGACATGCGCGGGCCGATGCGCGGCCATCACCTCGAACGCGTCCACCCAGCCAGCCGAGCTTGAAAACTCCAGCACGCCAAGCAGGCGGCCGACGAAGACGATGTCGCCGGTGAACATGACCGACTCCGAGGGCATCCAGACGAAACTGTCGCCGGGCGTATGGGCCGGGCCGGGATGGGTGATCTCCAGCACCGTGTCCCCGACGGTCAGCGTGAAGGCGTTGGCGAAGGTGACGTCGGGGTCCG
The DNA here is from genome assembly GCA_049694515.1 of Paracoccaceae bacterium. Classification (GTDB taxonomy): domain Bacteria; phylum Pseudomonadota; class Alphaproteobacteria; order Rhodobacterales; family Rhodobacteraceae; genus JADQCB01. The sequence goes on from JBAVQZ010000445.1 coordinate 1,778, forward strand.
AAGGCTCGGTCCCATCCAAGGCGTCGCCGATAAGTTGCGATAGCATCGTCATCTGCATCGATGCGCGGGCCTGCTGGTCGGCGGCCGCGGCGTCCGAGGCGATGACCGTGGCGCCCTGCGCCTGCCAGTATGCGTTGCCCAGCCAGCGGTGGTCCTGACCGCCGGTATTTATGACATGGGTCACGGGTTGGTCCGTGACCGTGCGTATAGCGGCATGCAGGGCCTCGGCGCCGTTTCGGCTGCCGCCCGCGTCGATGAGCACGGCACCGTCATCGGTGACGACCAGCCCGAACGTGGCGTTGTTGCCAAGGTTCTCGGCATCGCGCTGACCGAACGGGCCGACGATGGCATAGACATTGTCGGCCACTTTCGTGACCTGCAATGAAGTCGCCGCATTGGCCAGAGTGGCGGTGAGAACGACGAGTGCAGCGGACAGAAAAAGACGCATTCAAACTCCGGCAGGGACATTTTGATCCTATCCCCGGGGCACCATGCCGCAAACGCGCGATTTGTCACGCGGCGCCGCATTCCGATGAGAGGGAAAGGTGAGAGGCTGGACAACGACCCAAGCGGGGCTCGTTACGGCTGCTTCCTTCCGGACCTGACCGGGTTGGCGAGGCGCTTGCCCGCGCCAACCTCTCACCCCCCACTTAGGCGCGAATCGCCAGATTCGCAAGGGGGGCGTGATCCGGATGCGGCCGTTTCCGGGCCATTTCCTTCCTCTCGCGCCGGCCGGCTTTCGGCTCAGAGAAACAGGCGGAACCGGGCGAATCCGTCGGGGCCGTTGCCGGCCGGCTCGATCTTCAGGCCCGGAAGATCGTCGAGATGCCACGCAGCCTTCGGGCTTGTATCGAACAGGACTGTCGTCCCGGGCAGAGGGCTGAAGCCCCAGTTCCCGGACGCGGACGGATCAATGGTGC